>CAZCER010000325.1:0-6265 GCA_964497385.1 uncultured Armatimonadia bacterium
CGGAGGAACCCTGGTCCGGGGTTGGGCGCTTGTTGGTTGCCCGCCCGAACGCACGAGCGACAAAGGAGGATGCGAGGCATGAGGATCACGCGTGTGGCCCTGTGCGCTCTGGGCGCGACGGCTCTGAGCGCCTGGTTCGTGGGATGCGGCTCGGGCGGTTCGACGGACGCGGGCGGGGACCCGTCCGCGAGTCTCGAACCAACCCTCATCGGCACCGACGCCGCCGGAGTGCAGGGCTACGCCTACGTCCCGGTCGGCGCCTCGCAGAACGGCGGCGCCGCGCCCTACGCGATCTCCCCCTGCCCCCTCGGCGACCAGCTCCCCGCGCCCGCAGGCACGTCGGTCCAGGCCGGGGCCTCAACAACCGAGACCGACTACCTTGGCTTCTTCAGCCTCGAAGGACTCGCCGCCGGACGCTACGACCTCACGGTCGGACCGCCTGCGGCGCCGGGCGGAGACGGTCCGCTCGTACTCAAGAACGCGCTCGACGTGCGCCGACCGGACAGGCCGGGCGCCTTCGACGTCACGCTCGAGCCTGTCGAGGACGATGCGCTGTGGCCTGAGACCCTCCGCTTCATCCACACCGTCGATGAGACGGCCGGGGGCGGGATCGCCTTCGCCGTCTGCCCTCCAGGCGAGGACTGCCGCGGAGCTTCCTTCCGCATGCTCGAGGCGCTGCCCGCGCGACCCATCCGCTTCCGCTTCCACGCCCTCGCGCCCTCACCAGCCGTCGGAACCCAGTACCCGTTCCAGATCGGGTCCGGCAGCGCGGAGAAGTGGGGCATGGAGGTCCTCTTCGGCGAGGACGCCCGGTGGGTGCTGCGGCCGGGCATCACCGTTGCGGGGCAGACCATCGCGGCGGCCACCGGCGGATGGACCTTCAGCCACGTGGTGACCACCGCCGACGGACGCTTGGTCGGCACGATGGAGGGCGAAGTGAACGCCCTCTTGGCGGTCAATGCCGGAGCCTCCGCGAACGCGCTGCCGCGGGCGACCCGCGTGCATGTAACAGGCCAGTTCGACCTGCCTCTGGTCTTGTACACGGAGCCGCGCGAGGGCGATGAGGGGTAGGCCTTAGGGCCTGGGGGCCCTGTGCTATACTGCCTTCATCCCACCGCTGAAGGATGAGAGTCCACATGATCGATATCCGCAGGTTCCGCACCGAACCCGACGCGATCCGTCGCGGCCTCGCGAATCGCGGCCGGGACGCGTCCGTGGTCGACCGCGTCATCGATCTCGACGAGCGACGGCGTGACCTCGTCACCCGGGTCGACGGCCTTCGGTCCGATGTGAACTCGCGGTCCAAGGAGGTCGGGCGGCTGAAGCAAGCCGGTGAGGACGCCTCCGCCGTCCAGGAAGAGGTCCGCGGCCTCAAGGAGCGGCTCAAGGGCCTCGAGGACGAGGTCGCCGCTTGTGATGCGGACCTCGAAGCCGCCCTCATCTCGCTCCCGAACATGCCTTCGGACTCCACGCCGATCGGCCCCGATGAGACCGCAAACGTCGTCGTGCGCGGCGTGGAGGCTCCGCCGGCGTTCGACTTCACGCCGCAGACCCACTGGGACCTCGGCGAAGCGCTCGGGATCCTCGACTTCGACTACGCCGCCAAGCTCGCCGGCGCGCGCTTCAACATCTACTACGGCGACGGCGCGCGGCTCGAGCGCGCGCTGATTCAGTACATGCTGGACATGCATGTCACGCGCCACGGGTATACGGAAGTATCGCCCCCCTTCGTGGCGCAGAGGGCGATCATGCAGGGCACGGGACAGGTCCCGGCCCTCGAAGAGGACATGTGGCGCTGCGAGAACTCGGAACTCTATCTGATCCCGACCGCGGAGGTCCCCCTCACGGCCCTTCACTTCGGCGACATTCTGGAGGAAGAGCGGCTCCCCCGGAAGTTCACGGCCTACACCCCGTGCTTCCGGAGGGAGGCCGGCGCGGCCGGCAAGGACACGCGGGGCCTCGTCCGCAGGCATCAGTTCGACAAGGTCGAGATGGTTTGGCTCACGCATCCCGACCAGTCTTTCGCGGCGCTTGAGCAGCTCACGAGCGACGCCGAAGACGTCCTGAAGGGGCTCGGCATTCCCTACCACGTCATAGAACTCTGCACCGGAGACCTCGGAACGGCGTCTTGTAAGACATACGACCTGGAAGTATGGATGCCCGGCCTCGACCGTTGGCTCGAGATCAGCTCGTGCTCCAACTGTCTCGACTTCCAGGCGCGGCGCTGCAACATGCGCTTCCGGCCGGCGGACGGCGGGAAGCCGGAGTTCGTGCACAGCCTGAACGGATCGGGAGTCGCCGTGGGGCGTTGCTTCGCGGCCATTCTCGAGAACTTCCAGCAGTCCGACGGAACGGTTCGCGTGCCGGAGGCGCTCCGCGGCTACCTCGGTGGTCAGGAGACGCTTGCGCCGGTCCGGAATCCGCTCCGCTGAGCGTCCCCATCCCGGGCGCTCCGCTAGGAGAGGGGTGTGAAGTCCGGTGAGAGCTAGTCGGTTCGCTCGGTGCTGTATAGGCGTCGCCCTCATGGCCGCCTCGGTGGTCGCGGCCCAACCGGCCGCCGGGGTGGGGGAGGGCGGCCCCTCCCACGCCAACCCCATGCTCGAGCAGGCTCAGACGCTTGCGCGCGAGGTGGCGATCCTCGAGATCCTCACAACGCTCAAGATCGACGCCAACCAGGCCGCCGTGATGGCTGACGCCATGGGCGTCATCCAAAGCGCGCAGGCCGCCGCCAACGGGCGCGTCAACGAGATCGTCTCGCGCAACGCCCAAGGGGTCAACGCGTTCATCGTGGATCTGCTCGAAGACGCTCCCGCCGCCTTCGCGCCCGGAACGCGGGAGTTCGCCGAAGGCATCGTCTTCGAGGTCGCCGCCGTCCGCGCCGACTATCGCGCCCTCACGGCGGCCCAGTGCGACAGGGTGTACGCGACTTTCACGCCAGCCCAGATCAACGGTCTCGAGACCTACGAAGAGCGCGCCTACAAAGCCGAACTCGAGGGCGCCGCGATCACCGGCGGAGGCTCCCCGCTGACTCGGGCCGCGAACCGGATCCTCTCCGCCCGCGAACTCGACGCCGCCGTTTACCAGGAGCAGGCCGAGGACCTCGCCGTCCAGATCGCGCGCTCGATCGTCGGCGATGACCCGACGCTCGAGGCCGTCGCGATCCGCGTCCTGGCCCTCATGGAGGAAGCCCGGAACGCGCCGGAGATGGACCGCGCGGCCATCGAGGCCTTCACCGCCCGAGTGGGCGAGGAACTCGGCCTGGCGCCCGACGACGGCGAGGATGAGATGGGCGGCATCCCGCGCGATGTGGTCACTCAGGAGGGCTTCGAGAACCTCATGCGCGACCCCGTCGCGCTCCAGTTGGTCGTGAAGTGCTACGGGCTCGGCGGCCCGGCCGGAGGTGAGCGATGATGCGCACAGCGATGCTCTTGGCGGTCCTGACGCTCTGCTCCGCGTGGGCCGGCGCGGCGCCCTTGACTCTGGACGCGCCGTGGAGCGAGACCTCGGACGCGGGCGTCCTCGCCGACAGCCTCACCCTCCTTCACGTCTTCGCGGTCATGGGACTTGCCGACCGACAGGTCACGCAGCTCTCCGAAAACCTCGAGGAGTTCCGGACGGCGAAGATCGCCTCCGATGAGGCCGAGGCGCGCGCTCTGCTCCAAGCGCGGCAGGCGCTCTCGGCCAAGCGCGAGGCGCTGCTCGCCGGTCAACCGGTCCCCGACAACGTCGAGGACCAGCTCGCTGACGCGATGCTCGCGTCCGTGCGCGCCAAGACCGCGCGGCTGCGCGCCGAGACCCAGGTGGTGCGCTCCTTCGTCCGGACTCTCAACGATGACCAGAAGCTCATGGTGAGCTGGGAGTTCGACGGACCCGACGCCGCCGAGATGGCCGCCATCCTCGACGCCTACCGCGAGGAGGCCGCGAGACGCTTCGACGCCGTCGTCCAGGTCTACGAGCGCCCGATCGGCAATCTCCTGACCCTGGGCGCGAACGTGTACCAAAGGCAGCGCCTGGGCTTCATCGACGACCTGCTCCTCGCCGGCCGCCGGGGTGACTACACGCAGCGCGGCGTTTACACCGACGAGGAAGAAGCGCTCCGCATGCGCCTCATCGAACTCTTCGACCGCTGGCGCGCGGACCTCTACAACCAGTTCCCCGCGCCCCTGCCTCCTGAGGTGCTCGACGACGTCATCCCTCGCGTGACGGCCGACGTGCTCGCCGTGCTCGGCGTCGAGATCCCGAGCACCGAGCCCCCCGGATCGCTGATCACCGAGACCGAACTCAAGCGCCTGCTTCTGCGTGTGGAGACCGCCGACATGATGCTCCATCGCGCTCAACTCATCGCCCAGACCGGCCGGCGCGACGGCGCGATCGGCGCCCCGCCGGACTTGGTCGGTGGCGGAGGCTGGACGCCCGGCCCCGGCGTCGGCGGAGGCCCTGGCGGGCCCGGGATGGGGCCTGGAGGCCGCTAGAGCCCAGAGATGAGTCGTGGCTCTTCACCGAGGAGTAGGCCGGTCGGCCTACTCCTCGGTCGCATCCGGGATTGCGGCGAGAGCCCGCTCGAGGTCCTCGATGCCGGCGACATACTCGTCGCGGGCCCGCGCGAGCAGCTCGGCTGCCAGCGCGTTGCGGCCCTCCGTCGGGGCCTCCGGGGCGTCCCACCCGAGCAGAGGCACGCACGCGTCCAGCGCGTCGGCCTCCGCTCGGAAGTGCCGCGCCGCGCTCCGCAGGTCGTCTTCAGCCTCCGGGAAGTGCGGCGCGATCTCCTCCAGAAAGCCGCTCGCGACACGATGGCATGAGCGGAAGACCTCCAGACAGTACGAGTCCCCGGCCCCGCGCATCCTCGCCGGGTCGTTCGCGAAATCGCTGACCCAGCGGTCGTACGCCTGGATCCCATCGAGGTACACCCACTCCGCGGCCGCGATCTCCTCCTCGGTCTTCGCGATGCGCGCGCGACGGACCGCGAAGCGGAGTGCGTCGAGTTCCGCGGCCCGAGCGTCGAACTCACGGACCTTCTCTCCGACGACGATGGCGCCGTACGCGGGGCAGAACTCGATCGCCCGGGTCATGCGCGTCTCACTCGCCCGAGCCGGCTCCGCGAACCCCTTGTAGGAACCGCGCCCCAGGAACTCCCGCGTCTCCTCGTCAAAGCCGCACACGACGTCCCACTCGGCGTTCGTGAACGCGTGCCAGACGAGCACGGCGCGACCTGCACGGATCTCCTGCTTGACCCGCTCAACGATCGGCTTCACGGCCTCGGCGAGGTCACCGGGCTCCGCGTCCTCGAGGGAGAGCGCCTCGCACTCGTAGCCGAGCAGCTCCGCGAGGCCCGAGGGCCACAGCCGATGACAGCACGTCGGCGCGCACACGCAGATCCCGCCCATCTCGAACGCCGAGCCGCTGATCCCCTGGAGGTACGCGGGGCTGTACGTCTCGCCCCGATGCTCGAGCACCAGACGCATCCCCTCGAACATGGGGTCCATGACCTGGTAGGAGCCAATGCCTTCGAGCACGAGCGACTCGGGGTCATCGGGTGCCGCCAGCACAGCGGGGACACAGAGAAGGAGAGCCGTACCGAACGGTGCCATCGCAAGCCCGTCCCTTCTCGCCCGGAGCGCCCGGGCGTCGGGGTGCGCTTCGCCGTCGATAGCGGCTCGCCTCCGCAGGACGTACCACCTCTCTGTCGAATGGGCTCGTGGGCGGCCCCTGGCAGTCACTGCCGCCGTGGGGGACAGCTCGGGTCCGGGCTGCCACGCACTGCCGCCGTGCGTTGCGTGGAGGCCCAGCGCGCTGCACGCCGAAGACACCTGCCGGAGGCCTGGCGCTAGCACCGGAGGGCTGAGCTGTGGAGTTCAGGATCTCCCGCCACGCGCGGGAGGAGATGCAGAGGCGCGGCGTGTCCGAGGTCGTCGTCCGTCGCGTCCTCGCGAACCCGGACCGCATCGTCCAGGGGCAGAGCGGGCGTGAGGTGCGCCAGTCGCGGGTCACGTGGCCTGACGGGAAGGTGTTCCTCGTGCGTGTCGTGATCGCCTCAGACACGACGCCACCGACGGTGGTGACGGTCTACCGAGCCAGCCGGATAGGGAGGTACGAGACATGAAGGTAACCTACGATCCCGAGGTCGATGTACTCCGCATCACGCTCTGTGAAGCCGCGGTCTACGAGAGTGACGAGGAGAAGCCTGGCGTCATCATCGACTATGACGCCGACGGCAACGTGGTGGGGCTCGAGATCCTTGACGCAAGCCAGCGGGTAGAGGACCCAC
>CAZCER010000326.1:0-6248 GCA_964497385.1 uncultured Armatimonadia bacterium
GGACCCGGATCCGATCGACCCGCCGACGCCCCCCGATCCTCCGGAGGATCCGGAATCCTCCGAGTCGACGGAGTCCGTCTGCGGCCCCATCCCCGAGTCCGCGGAGTCCGAGCCCGAGCCGCTCCCCGGCTCGGCCAAGCCCGGCAAGAAGAAGAACGACGACAAGGGCCCGTCGTGTGGGTAGGCGTGACGCGCGAGCGTGTCTCGAAAGGAGACCGAGAGATGAGATCGGTGAATGTGTGGCTCGTAGTGCTGGGAGCGTGCCTCGTGCTCGGCGGACAAGCGTGGGGGCTGGAGAGGGCGAGCCAGGAGGACCTGTCCGCTGATGTGGCAGGGAGTGCAACGGTGTGGCAGGGCCGTCTCGCCCAGGGCGTGATCGCTTGGCCGGTCGCGATCGAGCATGATGGATGCAACGCGACCGCCGACGGCGCGTGCAAGGACTTCGTGAGCGACGATCCCGAGTATGACGACTACTTCGGGAAGAAGGAGTTCGGCATCAAGTACACGACCAAGTGGTTCTGCAATGGCAAGACCGTGGTGTGCGCCCGCGTCGAGGTCTGGCAGCGTGATGACTGCACGGGGACCAAGCTCACGCGATACCGGACGACCTCCGCCTGGAAGGGCACGAAGTACGACTCCACCAAGCACACCAAGTTGTAGTCCGCGCGGGCTGGCCTCGTCGAGCGACATCCGGCCAGGATGCCCGAGAGGCCAGCCTGTGCCTTCCGCGGGACCGGGAAGCGGGGCGGTCGCATGCGTACCGTGCGTTGCGTTGTGGCTATGTTCGCCGGTCTAGTGGTGATGCTATGGATAGCGCTGCGGTCCGCCGGAGCGCAGCCAGTGCCAGAGGCTCCGGCCGAACTCCCGTCCGCCGAGGAGTTAGCCGACCTGACCGCGCGAGCTGGGATCTGGACGGCCGAGGGGCAGGTGCTCACAGGCTCGGTCGCGCTGGTGCAGTGGCGTCCGGCGCTGGCGGATGAGTTGCCCGGCACGGTGCTGCCGGGTGGTGGCGTGGTAGAGGTCACCAGGGCGTCGTACATGGTGGGCGCCTCCGGCTGCAAGGCCTACTGCGAGACCCGTTCCCTGCTCCATCCTGACGGGTACCGAACGATCGCGCGGTCATTGGAGTGGTGGCCCGGCTTCGGCGACGGGTGCGAGGTGCTCCTTCTGGGCGTACCGCTTGAGTCTGAGTCCACGGAGGACGTCGATGGCGAGGCCCAAGGGCGCTCACCCGGCGGGTCCTTCTGCCACGGCCAACTCCTGTACTACCTGGGGCTGTCCCATCTGCCCCTGGCCGCAAGCACGACTACGCCGCCGACCGAGGCAGTCGCCGGCTGCCGCATCGACGCCGACACTCTCGACGGCCTCTCCTGCGTCGTCGTCTCGTACCAGATTCCCGGCGCCATGGGCGGCGACGTCCGCGAGTGGGTAGCCCCCGGCCGAGACTACAGACTCGTCCGCCGTGAACATCGCTACCGCGGCCGCAACGGTGAGCGTGAGTATCTCGCAGTCCGGGCCGTGAGCCGCTTCGTGCGGCCGGGCGACGCGCTCTGGTTGCCCGCGCGGCAGACCGACTGCGTGTACCGGCGACCAACGGCGGGTGACGGGCGCTGGGAGCCCGTTGTCCGAAGCTGCATCATCTCGGAGAACGCGGCGCTGGCTCCGCTGGATGAAGCGCTCTTCACTCCCCTTCTGCCCAATCCCACGTCTCTTGCGATGAGTGGTGACGGCGTTCGGTTCATCGGCGACGATACGTCGTCCCTTGAGCGAGCCTTCCGCGAAGGGCGCTTCCCTGATCATGGCGCACTCGTCTCGCTCAACAGCCCCGCCCTGAGGACCGGTGAGTGAGATGGGCCGAACCGCGCGTGTCGCGGCAAGCCTCGTGACAGGCGCCGTCGCGCTTCTCGCGGTCTGCCCTGTGGCGGGAAGTGCGTCCGAGCGCGGCGTCGTGGTCGTGCTTTCGGCTGCGGACGGCGGCGCCCTTGCGGAGGTGATGGCACAGGAACCCGACCAAGACGCGCTCGCGGAACTGGTGCGGACGAACCGGCTCTGCTTGAGGCGCTTCGGCGATGTGGACTTCGTCTGGCAGGGCCGGACCATGTGGGCGCTCGACGTGCGCGACCTCGCCGACGGAAGCCTCGCCTATGCGGACTCCCCGGTTGGCACGAGTGGCTGGCGCTGCTGCGACGGGCACCCCTGGGAGGCCGGTCTATCGGACTGGCTCAACGCCATCGCCCCGACGGACCTGGCGGACCTGCGCGACGGGCGCGTCGTCGCGACTCCCCGGCCCGCATGGGCTCCAGGAGTCGGTGACACGGTGCGGACTAGCCTCCGCTACCGCGAGCCACTCGTGTCCGAATGGGCGGAGACGTTCCTCCAGGTGTGGCGGTCGCTGCCCGGTGACGTCCCTCGGCTCCCGGGTCGGGTCTCCATGGCCCTCCGCAGGCTGACGCTGCGGGACCTCGTTGGCGAAGTGGCCGCCGATGCTGGGTGGCAGGTGAGCGTCGACGACGGACTGGCCGCCGAGGAGGTCTACGTCCGTCTAGCCGATGTCCCGGTTGACGCGTTCCTGTGTGGTCTCGCATTGGCCGCCGGCGGGGAGTGGCGCGCGCTTGGCGAGCGGAGTCTCCACCTGTCTCGCTACCGGTCGCCGCTCCGTGAGGTGCAGTGGGTGGCGGACCTACACGCGTCCGGTCCTGCGGAGAGCCTGGACTCCGGCCTCGACGCTGGCATGCTGCTCCCGACCAGCGGGTCCGGTGGGGCGCTGACCGCGCTGCTTGCCGGGGGCGATGGGCTCATCGAACTATGCATTGGGGGCGAGGCCGACACCACGCGAGTACTGCTCTGTCGGCTCGATCCCAGCCGTGCGGTACTGCGCGCCTTCCCCACACCGCGCGAGCCCCTCCACTGCGCCTCCGACTCCATCCTGGGCTTCGCCGAGGGACGCGGAGCGCCACTCGACAAGGCAAGCAGGGACACTCTGGTCGCCGCGACCGAGAACAAGGGCGATCTCGATGGCAACGAACTCATCGCCCTTGCGAAGTCGGTCGGCGTCGAACTGGTCGGAGTGAAGGGCACGCTCGACGAGATCGGCGAGAAGCAAGGCATCGCCATCGTGCATCTCGACTGGGGCCACTACGTCGCGGTCACAGACTGCGACTCCGCGTTCGTGACCTTGCGCGGGGCCGACGGCCGGCGCGCGCGCTTCCCGAAGGACGCGCTCGAGTCCGGCATGTCGGGGATCATGTTCGTCTCGCCGGAGCTGCTTGAGGGCGACAATGCCGGTGCTGGCGAGCAGTGAGGACACGCCACGTGACGCGAAGACACACTCAACTCGCACTCGGCTCGGGGACGGGGCGCCGAGCGTGGTCATCGACGGGGGCGGCGTCGCGTCCGCATCGAACCAGGTTCCGTACCTCGCCGAGGCCTATGCCGCGATGGGCTACGGGCTCATTCTGCCGACCGCCAGCGATACGGAGTACGGCGTGCCCGAGGTGTTTCGCAACGCGGGGATCGCGGTGCTCGAGCGTCCCGCGGCGGGGTCTGCCGGGCCGCTTCCGACGCATGTCCTGGAGATCGCCGGCTGGAAGGTCGTCGTGATTGTCGGCCCCGATGAGCCGGACGCGGATCCGGAGTTCCTCGCGGGGAGGTATGTAGCCCAGGCGCCCCCGCCTGGGGAGGGTCAAAGGCCGCAGCCGGCGGCGGCTGTACCACAGGCCCCCTCTGGACATCCGCCCTCCGACCGGCGAGAATCGGGCTGTGAGCCATCCCACCCGTGACGAACACGATGCGCTCGGACACCGGTCTCTGCCGGCTGAAGGGCTCTACGGCATCCACACCCAGCGGGCGCGCGAGAACTTCGATCTCCTCGGCCGCGGGGTGCATCCGGGGCTGTTCCACGCCCTCGGCTCCGTGAAGCTCGCCGCCGCCCGCACGAACCGCGCTTTGGGATGGTGGGCCGATGATCCCGCGAAGGCCGACGCGATCGAGCGCGCGGCCTCCGAGTGCGCTGAGGGCCTGCTCGACGACCACCTCGCGACCGACGCGCTCCAGGGCGGGGCCGGCACGAGCACGAACATCGCCGTCTGCGAGGTCATCGCAAACCGGGCCCTCCAGCTTCTCGGTCTGGCTCCGGGCGCCTATGACCGCGTCTCGCCGCTCGATGACGTGAACCTCCACCAGTCCACCAACGACGCCTACCCGACCGCGCTCCGCATCGCCGCGATCCGCCTCTTGCGCGAACTCGAGCGCGAACTCGTGAGTCTTCAGGAGGCCTTCCAGGAGGCGGAGCGGCGGTTCGCGCACGTGGTCAAGGTTGGGCGGACGCAATACCAGGACGCGGTGCTCACCACGCTCGGCCGCGAGATGAGCGCCTACGCCGAGGCCGTCAGCCGCGACCGCTGGCGGGTCTACAAGTGCGAGGAGCGCCTCCGCGTCGTGAACCTCGGCGGCACGGCCATCGGCACCGGCCTCGCGGCCCCAAGGCAGTACGTGTTCCGCGTGGTCGACGCGCTCCGCGAACTCACGGGCATCGGCCTCGCGCGCGCGGAGAACCTCGTGGAGGCCACGCAGAACGCCGATGTGTTCGTCGAGGTCTCCGGCATCCTTAAGGCCTGCGCGACGAGCCTCCTGAAAGTGAGCACGGACCTCCGTCTGCTGTCCTCCGGACCGGAGGCGGGGCTCGGCGAGATCCGGCTGCCGGCTCTCCAGGCGGGTTCCTCGATCATGCCTGGCAAAGTGAACCCCGTCGCGCCCGAGGCCGTGAGCCAGGCCGCCATGCTCGTCATGGGCTACGACGTGACGATCGCCCACGCCTGCGCGGCCGGAAGCCTGGAACTCAACCCATTCCTGCCGCTTGTCGCGAACTGCCTGCTCGAGAGCATCGAACTGCTCACGAGAGCCTGTCGCCTGCTCCGCTTGAAGTGTGTGGAGGGGATCGAGGCCGACGAGGCGCGCTGCCGGAGCCATGTCGAGTCCTCCACCGCCCTCGCGACGGCGCTCCTGCCCGCTCTCGGCTACGAGGGCGCGTACGAGGCCATGCACCGAGCGAGTGAGACGGGGCGCAGCCTCCGCGACGTCGTCGTTGGCGAGGGCGTTCTCTCGGCGGAGGAGTTCGACGCCCTCGTCTCGCCCGAGGCCGTGTGCCGCCTCGGCGCCCCCCTCTCTCCGCCCGACCGGAAGGACAGCCCGAACCCATGACCGCCTCCACACCCAAGGGGATGCGCCTGCATATCGGCATCTTCGGTCGCCGCAATGTGGGCAAGTCGAGCCTCCTGAACGCGATCACGCGTCAACAGGTCTCCATCGTCTCCGACCAGGCGGGCACCACGACCGACCCTGTCGAGAAGCCCATGGAACTCCTGCCTCTCGGGCCGGTGCTCTTCATCGACACGGCCGGGATCGACGATGTGGGCGCTCTGGGCGCGATGCGCGTCGAGAAGACCCGACAGGCCATCGAGCGCACCGACCTCGGCGTGATCGTGACCGACGGCGACTGGGGGCCGTTCGAGGAGGGCGTCGAGGAGGAACTCCGCCGACGCGATGTGCCCGTGGTCGCCGTGTTCAGCAAGGCCGACCTCCGCTCAGAGCCCGTGTCGGCGTCGGAACTCGAGGCGCGCGGAGTGCGCGTCGTGGAGTGCGCGGCGACGGTGGGGCGGGGGATTCCGGAGTTCCGCGAGGCGCTGCTCGCGGCGGCGCCGGCCGATGTGGTCGAGAACCCGACCATCCTCGCCGATCTGGTCGGACCGGGTGAGATGGCGGTGCTCGTGGTCCCGATCGACAAGGAAGCCCCGAAGGGCCGTCTGATCTTGCCGCAGGTCCAGTCCATCCGCGATCTGCTCGACGGCGACTCCTTCTGCATGGTGACGAAGGAGCGCGAACTCCGGGCCGCGCTCGAGAGACTCACCCGCCCTCCAAAGCTCGTCGTCACCGACTCCCAGGCGTTCCTGAAAGTTGCGGCGGACACCCCGCCCGAGATCGCGATGACGAGCTTCTCGATCCTCTTCTCGCGTTTCAAGGGCGACATGGTCGGCCAGACCCTGGGTGCGCTCGCGATCGAGGACCTCAGGCCCGGCGACTCCGTGCTGATCGCCGAGGCGTGCTCGCATCATCCCATCGCGGACGACATCGGCCGAGTGAAGATCCCTCGCTGGCTCACGCAGTACGTGGGCGGCCAACTCCGGTTCGAGAACATCCAGGGGCACGACTTCCCGGAGGACCTGGAGCGCTTCAAGCTGATCGTTCATTGC
>CAZCER010000327.1:0-1341 GCA_964497385.1 uncultured Armatimonadia bacterium
GGTGCGCGAGCTTCAGAAGCTGACGGAACTCCCGGACGAAGTTCGGGCCGTACCGGAACCCCGGGAAGTTGGTGCAATAGGTCTCTCGCTGCAGCGCCAGGACGGCTTGCATGTCGGAGCGCATATCCATAGGTCGCAGAAGCGGAAGCGGCTCGCACCGAAGCTGTGGCAGGTCAGGCAATCCGGGCATCCCATCCCAGGCGCGGCGACGGCCGCCTCACACACCGCGGCCGACGACGTAGTCGACCAGTTCGTACAGGCGCCCCGTGTGGGCGTTCGGTGGAAAGCCCCGCAGCGCGGCGCGGGCCTCGTCGGCAAGCCGAGCGGCGCGGCCCTTGGCCTCCTCGAGCCCGTAGAAGCTGACGTGCGTCGCTTTCTCGCTCTCGGCGTCGGCTCCGGTCGGCTTCCCGAGCGCCTCCGCGTCGCCGACGACGTCGAGGATGTCGTCCACCGCCTGAAAGCACAGCCCGAGAGCGCGTGCGTAGGCGAGCGCGGCGCGCGTGGACTCGGGATCGGCGGTGGCGACCGCCGCTCCGACGCCCGCCGAGGCCTCGATGAGGGCCGCCGTCTTGCGGAGATGGATGCCGTTGAGTTCCTCGGCCGTGACGCGGCGCGTCTCCGCGGCCAGATCCTCCACTTGCCCGGCGACGATGCCGTCCTCGCAGACCGCCGCCGCGAGCAGCAGCGACACGCGCGAGGCGACCTCCGGCTCCAGACGACCCTCGGCGGCCTCCCGCGCGATGAGTTGGAACGGGTAGACCAGGAGCCAGTCACCGGCGAGGACCGCCGTGGACTCGGCATGCGCTTTGTGGCACGAGGGTTGTCCGCGGCGGGTGTCGGAGTCATCCATGCAGGGGAGATCGTCGTGGATCAGGGAGGAGACGTGGATCAACTCAATCGCCGCGGCGCACGGCAGACAGGCCTCCACATCGCCGCCCAACGCGCCGCACGCGGTCCGCGCGATGATGGGGCGAATGCGCTTGCCACCGGCGAACACCATATAGCGCACGGCTCCGTGCAGATCCGCCGGAGGCCGGTCCGGCGGCGGCAGGAGCCGGTCGAGGCAGGCGTTGACGGCTTCTTGCTCGCTGGCGAGATACTTCAGGAACGTCATGATGCGCTGGCCTTCGCTGTCGTGGGTCGTTCGGTTCTGACCGCTAGATCTGGTTGGGGCGCTTCTCCATCCCGAGCGCCCCTAGCGCCGCGCTGAGGTCGGCGGCGGCGATGGGCTTGGTTAGCACGATGTCGATTCCCGCTTCGCGCGCCGCGGCCGGAGCGACCTCGTGGCCCCACCCAGTTAGGAGCACGATCGGCGCCTCCACGCCTCGCGCGCGAATGCGC
>CAZCER010000327.1:1351-6235 GCA_964497385.1 uncultured Armatimonadia bacterium
AGGTCGGGCACGCCGAGGTCGGTCAGGACCAGCCCGACCTCGCGGTCCTCAATCACGCGCTCGGCCATATGGCCGCCGGACGCGCCAATCACCTCGTACCCCATGGCCTCCAGCAACTCGATCAACGCGTTCCGCACATCGTTCTCGTCCTCGATGACGAGGACGGCGCCGGGCAGGGCGGTCCGGGAGACGGTGTGGGCGCCGCCGGCCTCGCGCGTCGGCCCGGGGAGGCGGACGCGGAAGCGACTGCCCTCGCCCTCCGCGGTGTCCACCTCAATGGACCCGCCGTGCTCGACCACGAGAGCCTGGACCTGTCCGAGTGAGAGCCCCGTGCGGCCGCCGCCTTTGGTCGTGTAAAACGGATTGAAGACGCGGTTGGCGACCGCCTCGGACATGCCGATGCCGTTGTCCTCCACCTCGAAGACGGCCCACCCCTCTTCGTCCCAGGTCCGGACGACGACGTCCCCGCCCTCGGGCATGGCCTCGACGGCGTTGGTGACCAGAGCCTCCACCGCAGCCTGGAGGTCCTCGCGCGGCACCTGGATCGGCAGGTCGCAGTTGAGCTGCCTGCGGACGGTGTAGGTGCCAGGCTGTACGGCGTTGCAGGCCTCGAGGAACGGCTCCAGCCCCGCCAGCGCCTGCTCCGCCGCGTCATCCAGCCGGTACTGGCCTCCCACGCTCAGCGGGCGGCGCGAGGCGTAGCTCTGCATCCGGACGAGAATGTCACAGCAGCTCCGGCACGCGTCAGCGATCTCGTTCGCGCACATCCGCGTCGTCACGTCATCGTGCAGCACGGCCGTGAGGTCGGCGCGCGCCTGGATCACGGCGAGTCGGTTATGGAACGTGTGTCCCAGGGCTCGCGCGAGCACGGCGTGGGCGCGGCTGCGCTCGCTCTGCTCCAGCTTGGCGCGGATCTCGGTGCTGGCGCGCTCTTGCTCGCGCACGGCGTTGCGGTCCTGGTCCACCCATTCGCAGAAGGCCAGGAGCGCTTGGGCGACGATGGACGGCGAGGAATCCTGGAGGTCCGGCTCCGCGACGATCGCCCGAAGCCGCTCGATGCGCCCCTCGGGGAGATCGTTCCCCTCGGCCTCGAGGACCGCGCGCGCGGCCTCTCGGAACTTCTCGGCGGTGAACGCCAGGCTGATCCAGGCGGCCGGTCCGCCGGCGTCGCAGCGCTCGACGGGCTCGCTCACGACGAGCAGCGCGGCGGTGAGCCGCTCGCCGCGGTAGAAGCGCAACGCCTGGCTGCTGTGTCCGGGGACCGGCGTCGGCGGGAACCGGCCGAAGGTGAGCATCTCCGGCGCCTCGTCCGCGCGCGTCCCGGCGCGCTCGATCAATTTGGAGATCCGCACGGCCATCTCGAGCGAACACAGCACGGGTTCGGCGTCGAGGGCGTGCATGAGCGACAGGTCTGTGATTTGCATCTCACCGGCCGTTCTACCGACGGGCGTGGTCATCAAGCCAAAGGGTGCGGCAGTGCTACCGAGGCAGTGTTCGCGCTCGCCGCGCGCCTCTCCTGCGACGGCGCGCGCCGCGACCTTCACCCTCCGACCACGCGGGCGTATAATGCGCCGCAGGGAGGATTGCCATGTCCTTATTGGTACGGTCGGACCCCGCAGTCTCGCACGTCACCGTCGCCTCACCCGAGACGCATCCCCTCACCTACCTGACCCTCGACCTGGTGCGTCTGCAGCCTGGTCAGCCATTCTCCGGCGACACGAGCGGCCGCGAGCTGGGTCTCGTCGTGCTTGGCGGGCGCGTGGACGTGGTTGCCGGCGGCGAGCGCCACACGGGCCTCGGCGAGCGCGCGAACGTCTTCGCCGGCCGCGCCACGACGGTATACGCTCCGCCGGGGACGCCTTTTGAGTTGACGGGCGCCGGCGACGCCGGCTGCACGCTGGCCCTCTGCTACGCCAAAGCGGACGCGGGAGGGCCCGTCACCGTCGTGCGGCCCGCCGACGTGGCGTCGCGCGAGGTGGGCGCCGCGAACTGGAGCCGCCGTGTGGAGGACGTGCTCGCGACGGCGCCCGCCACGGTGCTTCAGCTGGGGGAGACGACGAACCCGCCCGGTAACTGGTCGAGCTACCCGCCCCACAAGCACGACACCGCGGTCCCCGGCCAGGAGGTCGTGCTGGAGGAGATCTACCACTACCGTCTGAGCCCCGGCCAGGGCTTCGGGGTGCAGTGCGTCTACACTGCGGATCGGGAACTGGACGAAGCCGTGATCGTGCGCGACGGCGACACCGTCGTCATCCCCAAAGGCTACCATCCGGTTGTCGCGGGGCCCGGCTATCGTCTCTACTACCTGTGGATGCTCGCGGGTCCCCGTCGCCTGATGCAGCCAAGCGACGATCCGGACCACGCCTGGGTGAAGGCCGTCGAGCCCATGCTCCGGGCGTAGGTCGATTGCCGCGGCAAGAGGAATGCCCAGCCGGAGGGCGTCTCGCCCTTCGGCCGTGATGTTGCGCGCCTCAGGGCGCCACGCCGCACATGGAAGGGACCACTCGCTGTGAGCGATTACCGCAAGTTCATGCACCTCGGAATCGTGCATCCGATGGCGTTCCCGGAGACGGGCAAGGGAGACGGCCCGATCGTGGAGACGGTCGCGAAGATCGCCGCCGACGAGTTCTTCAGCGCCATCGAGGTGCGCCCCAGTCTCTCCACCGACGTCCGCGATGAGGTCGGCGGGATTCTGCGCCAGTCGGGACTCCTGCCGATCATCTCCGGACAGCCTCCGCTGCTCGGCGCCAAACTGAACCTCAACGCCTCGGACGAGGCCGCTCGCGCCGAAGCCGTGGCTTGCGTGAGGCGCTCGATCGACGAGGCCGTCGCTCTAGACGCTCCGTACGTGGCCATCCTGAGCGGGCCCGATCCCGGTTCGGAGACGCGCGCTCACGAGGTCGGACAGCTCGTGAAGTCGCTCTCGGAGTGCTGCGCCTACGCGCGCGAGGTCTCGACCGGCGCCACGCCCATCCACATCACGCTCGAGCAGTTCGACTACGAGGTCGACAAGAAGTGCCTCGCCGGCCCGATCGATCTCTGCGTGGAGGTCATCGAGAAGGTGAAAGCGGCTGGGAACGCCAACGTCGGTCTTCTCGTCGACCTCTCGCACCTACCCATTCTGAATGAGACGGCGGAGGGGAATCTGACGAAAGCGGCTCCCCATCTCATCCACGTTCACGCTGGAAACGCGTTCGTCGGCGATCCGAGCGACCCCGCCAACGGCGACATGCACCCGCGCTTCGGTTACCCCGGCAGCCTGAACGCCATCGAAGACCTCACGGAGTTCCTTCGCGTTCTCCAGGAGGTGGGCTACTTCGCGAAGAAGCTGCCCACCGGCAAGCCCGTTGTCACCTTCGAGGTCAAGCCCGTTCCGGGCGAGTCGTCGGACATGGTGCTAGCGGGCACGAAGCGTGCGTTCCTGGAGGCATGGGCCACGCTGTAGCGTTGACCGGCCGTTCAGGGACGCCCATACGAGAGGGAGATCGCGAGCGATGAAGGTCGGGCTTCTTACGGCGCCGTTCGGGCGCGAAGCGCTATCCGTTCCCGTGGAGTTCGCCGCCAAGGCGGGCTTCGACTGCCTGGAGATCACCACCGGGGCCGGCAGTGACCATTGCGACATGACGACCGGCGACCCGGCGAAGGCCCGAGCCGTCAAGAAGCTCGTCGACGACGCGGGCGTCGAGATCTCGAGCTTCGCGTTCTACTCGGGGTCGCTCTTCCGCGCCGGCGACGACCCGGATCCCGAGTACATCAAGCAGATCAAGGGCGTCATCGACTCGGCGTCGGAGATCGGCGTGGGCGTCGTCTGCGCACTCGCGGGCATGCCCCCGGAGGGCGTCGCCAAGGAGACGATCATCAAGGAGAAGTGCCCGAAGGTCTGGCCCGGCCTCGGGGACTACGCCCAGGCCAAAGGCGTGAAGATCGCGTTCGAGAACTGGTTCGCGACGCTGCTCCAGAGCATGAGGGAGTTTGACTGGTTCTTCGAGGCCGTCCCGCACCCGTGCATCGGGCTGAACTACGACCCGTCGCACTTCGTGCATCAGGGATGCGACTGGTACGAGCCCGTGGAGCGCTACGCGGACCGGGTCTTCCACACCCACGCCAAGGACACCGAGATCAACCAGCGCGTGCTGCGCTACATCGGCAATCTCAACGGCGGCTGGTGGCGCTACTGCATCCCCGGCTACGGCGTGATCGACTGGGGCCAGTGGGTGGCGTGTCTGCGTCGCAACGGCGTGAACAACGTGCTCTCGATCGAGCACGAGGATGGCGCTCTCGGGCGCGAAGAAGGGTTCGAGAAGGGCCTCCAGCACCTCAGGCAGTTCGCCTAGGGCGGGCCAGGAGTTTGGTGGTCAGTCCGCCCGGTTCGAGGACCGCGTCTCGAGCCGGGCGGGCGTTCCTGTGTGAAGGTGAGTGTCGATGTACGTACTAGTCATCAACTGCGGCAGCTCGAGTCTCAAGTACCAGCTATTCGACACGGAGGCTCAGAGCACGCTGTGCAAGGGCCTCATGGAGCGCATCGGCCAGAGCGGCGAGATCCACCATACGCCGAACGGCCAGGCGACCCTCTCGTGTGAGGAGGATCTCCCCGACCACCGGGCCGCGGTCTCCGTCATGTGCCGGCTCTTGACCGACGGCGACGGCAAGGTCATCGAAAGCCTGGACGACGTCGGCGCGATCGGCCACCGCGTCGTGCACGGGGGCGAGGACTTCGCGACCCCCGCCATCATCAACGACCAGGTGCTCGCCGCGATCGAGCGCAACGCCGCCCTGGCGCCCTTGCACAACCCGCCGAACCTGCTGGGCATCCGCGCGTTGACGGTGTTGGCCGATGCGGCCGAGTTGGTTCGAGCTGGCATTATCTGCGAATGGCGGACTATG
>CAZCER010000328.1:0-6206 GCA_964497385.1 uncultured Armatimonadia bacterium
GACCTGCGCCCGTGCCTGATCCACGGCGCGCTCGGCGCGCACGACCGCCTCGGAACGCTCATCGTCGCCCAGAAGCGACGCCTCCTGCCGCGTCACTTCGAGGCTGGCCGCGGCCTGCTCCCATGCGAGTCGCGCCTCATCAAAACGCTGATCGCTGATCACGTCCGCCTCATGCAGGGCCTTCAGGCGCTGGAACGTCGCGTCCGCGGTCTCAAAGCTCACTTGCGCGAGCCGGAGCTGTTCGGCGGCTTGGGCGCGCCGTTGGTTCCGGGCCTCCTCGAGGGCTGCGGCGGCGGACGCTAGCTGAGCCTCGGCCTGCTCCACGCCCGCCAGCGCCTGGCGTCTCTCTTGGGGACGCGCGCCCTCTTCCATCGCGGAGAGCGCCTGTTCCGCCTGCGCGAGGGAGGCCTCGGCCTGGCGGACGCTCTCGTCGGCGGTGGCGCGCTCCTGGACGCGAGCGCCCTCGCGCATCATGTCGAGTTGCTCTTCGGCTTTGGCGAGTTCCGCCTGCGCCTGGAGAACGGCCTGGTCGGCCTGCGCCTTCTCCTCGGTGCGGGCGCCGCCCGCGGCCATCGCTAGGTCCTGCTCGGCTTTCACGAGGCGGGCGGCGCTGGCGGCCTCCTGGATGGCTCGGGCCAGCCGCGACTGGTCGAGGGACGCCACGGCTTGCCGCACGCTCGCCGCGGCGCGGCTGGCTTCGGCGATCGCGCGGGAGTGGTCGAGTTCGATGAGCACATCGCCCGCGGAGACGCGGTCGCCTTCCGCCGCGTGCACCGACGCCACGCGGGCCATGACGTTGGCCGCGAGTTCGGCGCGCATCAGCGGTTGGATGCGCCCGGAGACTTCGGTGTAGTCGGGGATGGCGAGCCGTTCGGCGGTCGCGACGCCCACGTCGACGGCCGCCTGCGGGGCAGGGGTCGGGTGTTCGGAACCGCCTCGGCGGCATCCTGAGACAAGGACCGCGGCGCACGCGGCGGCCACAGCTAGGCAACCCAGGCGTCTACGAGGGTCAGCGCACATGACCTTGCACCTCCGTCGGTAGCGGGCGTTAGACGGCATAGTATGGGCGGCGGCCGTGCGTTCGGCGGCCATCCGGAATGCCTGGGGGGTTCCCCTTTGGGTGAGCGCATTCCTGGCAACCGGGGCAAACGAGCGGAAGATAGCTTGCATATAGAGATATGTCAATATCATAAAACAAGGCCGGTGTGCGCGCTTCCGTCGCGCGGGGCTCGGGCACAGGAATTGCGTCGCGATGCAAAGAACAGGCAGCGAGCCGAGTGCAGGTCGTCCGGCCGCGCGGGCAGGTGCGCGTCGGCCCGGGCCCGGTTGGCGCGACCGTGACGACGCGGCTCGGAACACATCGAGACTTGGAGATGACGGAATGGGCGAGAAGCTGCGTGCGGGAGTCGTCGGCACCGGGATGGGCCGGTACCATATGGAGGGGTATGCGAACAACCCCAATGTCGATCTCGTCGCGATTTGCGATCTGAACGAGCCCGAGGCGAAGGAGATGGCTCAGCGTTTCGGGGCGAGCGAGGTCTACACGGACTGGGAGAAGTTCGTGGCGCGGGATCTGGACATCATCAGCGTCGCGGCGCCGAACTACCTGCACGCCCCGATCACGATCGCGGCGCTCGAGTCCGGCAAGAACGTCCTTTGCGAGAAGCCGATGGCGGCGCGCCTGCCGGAGGCCGAGGGGATGGTCCGAGCGGCGGAGCGCACGGGCAAGACGCTGTTGATCGACATGACCATCCGCTACTACCCGACCTCGCGCCTCCTGCGGCAGCTCACCGACAAGGGCGCTTTCGGGGACGTCTACTGGGCGGAAGCCAAGCTGATTCGGCGTCGGGGCTGCCCGCGCCTCGACATGGACTCGAGCGGCACGATGGGTCGCGGCGAGTGGTTTGTGCGGGAGCACCTCGCGGGAGGCGGCGCCATCATGGACATCGGCGTACACGCCATGGACCTGGTCTGGTGGACGATGGGTTCGCCGAAGCCAACCGCGGTCCGGGCGATGACTTTCGAGAGACTCCGCAAGGAGGAAGCCAAGGAGCGGGGCGTGATCTTCGACGTCGACCATCACGCTTCGGCCTTCGTGACCTTCGAGACCGGCGCGGGCGTCTTCTTCGAGGTGACCTGGGACGCGAACCAGCCGAACTCCTGGGACCTGCATCTGTTCGGCGACAACGCCGGCGCGACGCTCTCGCCGCCCGACCTGACGCTGCATGAACTCAAAGGCGCGGAGCCGGTTGACACGAAGCCGGAGGCGCCCGAGGAACTCAACGTGAGCGCCTACGACCACATGGTCAACTGCACGCTCGATCCGAAGCTCCCGCGTCTCTCTGAGGGCAAGGAGTGCATTTGGGTGGCCCGCATTCTCGACGGCGTCCAGCGCTCCGCGCGCGCCGGCCGCGAGGTGACGGTCGGCTGACGCTCGTCGCACGCCATGTGGAAGGGCGGGCATCGGGACGCTCGAACAACGAGGGTACTCTCGCTTCTCGGGAAAGGACCCGATCCATGCGCGCGGCTCTCGTGTCCGGCGTTTCGCTGCTCGTCCTTCCGCTCGCGCTCGGGGCTCCACCGGCTCGGGCGCTCGACGCGGGCGAGGTCCTCTTGGCCGAGTGGGATTTCGGTGAAGCCGCGGACGCGCTGGGTTGGACGGCGCTGCACGCGGTGGCGCCGCTGACCGTGCGCGAAGGCGCGCTCTACGCGGAGACCACCGCCAGCGACCCGTACATCGCCTCGCCCCTACTCCAGGCCGAGACGAGTCCCAACCAGTTGCTTCGGATTACGGTCCGCTCGACCGTGAGCGGCGGCGGACAACTCTTCTGGGCCGCCGCCGAACACGGCCAGGCGGGCGGGTTCAACGCAATGGACGCCGTCGGCTTTTCGGTTCGGGCCGGCGCCTGGCAGACGATCTCCCTCGTTCCGGGCTGGAGGGCCGGACTCGCTCTCTCGCGGCTCCGCATCGACAGCCCCGAGGGCGTGGGGGAGGCGCTCGAGATCCGGCGCGTCGAACTCGTGGAGCGTCCGGTTCCCACCGATCTGCCGGCTACGCCCTCCTACACGTTCACTCAGCCGGGTCTCGCGCTCGCGTTCCTGCCCGGGCCGGGGATGAAGTCCGTTCGGGGCGAGGAGGACCGCCTCGTCCTCGAGACGGAGGGAGACCCCGCCCTCGCCTACTCCCCGCGCTTTGAGGTGAAGGCCGAGGAGGCCCCGTTCGCCTGCCTGACCTTGCGAGTCTCGGCGGCGGCGACGGTGGAGTTGCTGATTCGCCGCCAGGGCGTGTCGCCGCTCCCGCCGGGTGAGGCGATCCTCGTGCCCGTCCATTCAGGCGGAGCGTTCCAGGGGCTGAATCTTGACCTGCGGCGCATCCCCGAGTACCGCGGGGGCGTCGAGGGTCTCGCGATCCGCGTTTCGGACGCGGCGCCAGGGACGAGAGTGGAGATCCGCAGCCTCGCGCTGGTCGACCGTCCGCGGGGCCCGGCCGCGCTCGACATCGCCGCCTGGCGAGTCCCGGCGGTCAGCTTGCTGGGCCCGACGCTCGACCTGACGTGCGAGATCGCCAACCACGGCGGCGCGGGGTCGCAGGAGTCGTCGGTCACGCTGACCACGACGCCGGACATCACGGGCGGCAAGGAATCGAAGGCTGTTGCACCCGGGCTGCAACCGATGCAGCGTGCGACGGTGAAGCTGTCGGTCCCGGTCAGCCCGGACTTCAAGGGCGGGCCCGTGTCCCTGCGGCTGGCGCTCTCGGAGGGCCCCGAGAGCGCGCGGATGACCTGCCTCGTGCCGTCGCCCGGCGGGGCGCTCTTGGCGGGCACCCCCGAGCGCTCGGTCGATGCGACGCTGTCGGCGGAAGGCCACGCGCTGCTGCGCAACGGGCTTCTGACCGCGGTGTTTCCCGCCCTCCCGTCCGGCCATGGGCCGGGCATGCTGTTCGACACGGCTTCAGGCGCGCCGGTCCGGCTGGGAAGCTTTCCCTCGTTGGGGCTCGTCTGCGGCCGCGAGGGCCGCACGCCGATGCGAACGACGGACAAGCCTCTCGCCGCCTCCGGACCGGCCGGCGCGGAGTTGGTCTTCCCGGTCGAAGTGCCGCTCGCGGCCGGCGTGCGACGCGGGCGCGTGCGCTACCGGATGCTCCCCGGTGCGGCGGAACTCGAGTGCGAACTCCGTCTGGACGAAGGCTCGGCGGCCGAACTCTCCGGCCTGATCTTCCCGGACTTCCTCGCTGGAGACGGGGCGTTCGGTCAGGAGCGCGACCTGGGGCTTTTTCCGGGGCTGGAGTACCTCCTGCGGGGCGAGCGCTCGTCCGCTCCAACGTTCGTCGCGCCCCCCGACAGCGACCGCTTCGCGCCGCATCCGTACAAGGTGACGATTCCCGCCATGTGGGTGACGGCCGACGGGCGGTCGGTGGGGCTGAGGTGGGATCCTCTCGCCGAGTGGAGCCCGGGCTGCGGGGCTCCGACCCCCCTCTTCCTGTCGCCCGATAGCCTGGAGCCCGGGGACGGTCATCGTTTCGGGCTCCTCGCGCCCGGCGTGCTTGCGGGGGGGGAGGAGAACGCACTCACCGTGGAGCCGGCCGCGAAGGTCGGTGCGGAGCGGCGGGTCGTACTGGGGGCCGCCATCTTCGCCGTGGCCGGCGAGGATGTCGAAGCCCCTCTTCGCTATGTCCTGAGTCGCATGGACGCGACAGGCGCCGCGAACCCTCCGGCGCCGCCGGAGCCCGCGCCCTCGCTCGAGACGGTGGTTCGGCGCGCGGCCCATGGGCTCGCGCACACGGTCTGGATTCCAGAGGATCGCTGGTGGCACCCGAACCTCCCCGACGCCCACGGTCCGCGCTACACGGACGCCTTTGCGCATGTGCTCTGGCTCTACGCTCGCGCCCACCCGGAAGACGCCCTCGGACAGGAGTCGGCCGCGGTCCATGGGGAGGCGGTTCAGGCGCGCCGAGAGGCGTCCCAGGGACTTGGCCTTATGGAGGCTCTGCACGAGGGGGGGGCCGACGGCGAGTTGCGCGGCTTGCGCAACCACGCCCGCGGGCTTGCCGCGAGCCTCCGCGCCGACGGGTCGTGGCCGTATGCGCCGCAGAGCGACCTCCAGCGGTCCTTCGGCGTCGAGGGCGACAGCTCGTCGGGCCAGACCGCGGCCTTGGCCTACCGGTGCCTCTCGCTCGGAGCGCTGACGCTCGATCCGCAGCCGATCGAGGCGGGCCTGAAGGCGCTCACGTATCTGGACACCCAGGCGCGACCCGAGGGCGCTCAGGTCTGGGAACTGCATCTCCACGTGCCGGACATTCTCGCCGCCGCGAGTTGCGTTCGGGCGTACTGCCTCGCGTATCGACTCACAGGAGACATGGCGTACTTGCGATCGGCTCGGACGTGGGCCTGGCGAGGCATGCCGTTCGTCTACCTGTGGAACGCCCCCGACCGTCCGGTGATGCGATACGGGTCCATCCCGGTGTTCGGCGCGACGCACTTCACCGGCTCGTGGTTCGGGCGCATCGTGCAGTGGAACGGTCTCGAATACGCGGACGCGCTCCTGGATCTGGAGGCCGTCGACGACTCGTTCAACTGGCGCGCCGTGGCCGAGGGCATCGTGCTCTCGGCGGGGCAGCAGATGAGGCCGCTCCCCGACGAGAAGGCCCCCCTCGCGGAAGCCGTGCCGGACTGCGGCCATCCGGGCCTCTATCCCGACGCCTACTCCGCCGTGGAGGGCTCGGACGCGTACCACTGGTGTCTGGAGCCCAGCCGGCTGGGCCTGCTCGCGACTCGATTGGCGGGACCGGGAGCGCTCCGGACCGAGGTGGCTCGGGCGGAAACGGGCGTGGTCTCCGTGACGGGGATCTCCGAGGTGACCGACCTCGCCGCGACCGCGGCCGGCCTCACGGCCAGCGTCTTCACCCCGGCGGAGTTCGGTTCCGTGACCGTCGTCGTCGCCGGGTTCGCGGAGGTGACCCGCGTGTCCGTGAACGGCGAGGCTCTGCCGGCCGTCGAATCGGTCGATTCCGCCGCCGGGCCGTGCTATGCTTTGGTCGCCGAGTCGGACGCGGTCGTGGTGCGTTTGGTCGGTTCGTCCGAGGCGGTTGCTCTTTCGGTGGAGGGCCCGCTGAGGCCGTTCAATCGGGCCTCCGGCGCGGCGGGCGTGAGTTAGGACGGGAGTGGCATGCGGGACAACGGCTGCGAGCCGCTTCTCCCCCACGAGCG
>CAZCER010000329.1:0-6206 GCA_964497385.1 uncultured Armatimonadia bacterium
GCCCGGGATGACGTGGATTTCCGCCCGTTCCCCTCGGTGCGCACCCGGCTGCGCGCGACCTCCTCGACGCTCATCACGCCGCCGTCCGAGCGCACGATCATGAGAGGCGCCGCAACGCCGGCCGCGCGCACGGCGCTCTCCGTGGCCGTGGCGGCGGCCATCATCTTGGGGAGGATCGAGGCGTTCAGCGCCGAGGTGCGCGTCCGGGCCCGCAGGCCGTACAGGCCGGACACCTCATGAGTCCCTGTGGCGAGCATCCCGCCGGCGCGGGCGGCTTCCATGACGGCGAGTTCGTTCGAGGCGTCCTCGACTGAGAAAGCCTCGGCCGCGACGAGGACCCGGGCGCCCAGAGCCGCGAGGCTCTCGATGGCGCGTCCGGCGGCGTCCGGCAGGTCGGGGCACGCGTCGAGATCCACGTAGTGGTGGAGCACCGGCCTGGAGCCGTTCGGCAGCGCGAGTTCGCCGAACTTGGTGTCGGCGGACGCTTTCCGGCCCTCGAGGCCCCGTCCCACGCAGACAACGCCGACCGTCGCGACGTCGCCCTCGAGCAGAGCGTTCGTGGCCTGGGTGGTGGAGTGGGCGATGAAGGCGATCCGTGACGGGTCGATGCCCGTCTCAGAGAGCAGCGCCCGGAGCGACTCGACCACGCCGCGCGCGACGCCCTCGGGAGCGTTGTGCGTGGTTGGTCGGCGCGCCTTCCCGAGCACGCTGAGGTCGGTCGCCGCGAGCGCGACCGCGTGCGTGAAGGTCCCCCCAACGTCGATCCCGACGCGCACCGGCCCGCCGCTCATTGCCCGCCCCCCGGCGCTTCATGCAGCCGCGTGGGAAAGAGGATGCGGATGTGGGTGACTCCCCGCAGCGCCCAGCCGCACTCCTCCGGCAGTTCGTCGCGCGGGGAACTCGCCTCGGGCAGCGGTTGCCAGTCGCCGCCGTCCATGCGGCACTCCACGAGGAACCTGCCGAGGTAGTCGGCGAGGTCATCCGCCTCGCCCTGGACCGGTCGGATGTAGCCCCGAAAGAGCGGCGCGACGCCCTCCCAGGACGGATCGAGCGCTGAGACGGGGCCCACGACCATCCACTGCGTCTTCTCGCGCGCGTAGACCATTTCCGGGCTCATGGCGTGGTTCGCGGGGATGATCTGGAACCCGCCGAGTTCGCCGAGGGCGCAGGTGCTGACGCAGATCACGCCGGGGTGAGCCGCACGGATCCGGCCGCGGCCGGCGTAGACGGAGCCCTCGAAGCGCCCAATGCCGACCACGGGCCGCAGGACCTGGCCGATCACGCGTTCGTCGCCTCGAGCGTCAATGAGCCGGATCAGCCCTCCGAAACGGTTCTCGAACTGAAGCTGCGACGGGTACGGCGTGGGCTCCTCGACCCGGATGAGCAGCACATCGCCCACGGCCGGCGCGTAGCCCTCCGGCGGGGCGCCGCGACCCTCGAGTTCGAGGGGGCTGCCGCTGAACGGCGACCACCCGCCTCCGAAGATCCCGGTTCCCGCCGGGATGTCCGTGACGATCGAGGCCTCCTCGTTCCGGAAGCTCTGCCAGTCGGCCGGTGCGGCGGCCAGTTCGAGCGGGATGAGCGAGAAGACCACGCCTTTGCCGGTCTCCTCGGAGTTTGCCACGTGGATGTGGATCGCGTTGGCGGCGGTCCCGCAGACGCTGTTCGCGTCGGCCCACTTCGAGGCTGTGTAGCCCTCGGGGTTCACGTTCGCGCACGGGGCGAGCACGCGCCCGAGGGTGTGGCGCTCGCCGTCGGGAGTGAGGGCCTCGATCGCGCCGTCGGCGCGGTTCTCGATGCGGAGCGTGAAGAGCGGCCGGAGCGTCGGCGCTTGCTCGGGGGCTATCTCCGGGGACGCGCCCCGCTCCTCCGTAGTGGCGATGGCGAGGCCTGGAGCAAGGCAGGCCGCCAAAGCGAACGCGAAGACAAGACGCGACATGAGTACCTCGTTTCGGACTTCGCGGCGGCTCGCCGCGGCGGGTTGACGCGCGCCACAATAGCACAACGCGCGGCGCGACGCGCTGAGGCGCGCCCCAAACAGGAAGCCGCCGCGCGAAGACGAACTCCCTGGCCGGAGGTGGTCTCCGTGGATGCAGCGCGGCCCCTGACCGACGCCGAGCGCGCGGAACGTGTGGAGGCTTTCCGGGATCTGCTCGCCCACCTGCACCAGGATGAGAAGCTGCGTCAGGAGGTGGGAGCGGCGATCCTTGAGGGCGGGGATGCGACGGGCGTGCTGTGGCTGGTGAGCGAACTGCTGAAGCGCGGTCGCACGATGGGCCTTATAGACGAACTGATGGTGGGAGCCAGCGGCGCGGCGCTCGATCTGCTGGAATCCACGCTGAAGGCGCTGACGCACGAAGCCGCAGGCTCCGGCCCCGAGAAGGAGCGCGCCTGACTTGGCGGTTCCCGGCCATCGGGTCGTCCTCGCCCTACCCCAGGTAGCCCGCCGCACCGATCACGAGCCCGACGACCGCCAGCCCCCAGGCGTACGGGAGCGTCCGTTTCAGGAGGTCTTGCACGTCCAGGCCGAGGTTCGAGGCCACCCAGACGTTATGGGTGTTCGTCGGGTCCGAGATGCCCTGGATCTGGCCCACCGACATCAGCACCGCCATCGCCGCCCCGGCCGGCACGACCCCGCCCGAGACCAGAACGCTCGCGACGCCGATCCCCATGCCCCACACGTTGAGCGGGCCGCGATAGAGCGCGAGCGGCGCGAGGAGCCCCCACACGAGGACGAAGGCGACCGGTGAGTTCATCCGCAGGAGCGCGAGCGGGCCCGTGGCCTCGCCGGTCACGGGATCTTGGCCCACAAGGCAGGCGCTCACGGGCTCCGAGCCCACCGACTTGAGGAGCATGCCGATCCCGATCATCAGCGCGACGGCCGGGGCCACGCTCTTCACGCCCTCGACCGCGGCCGCCGAGAGAAGCTGGACCCGACCCGATTCGGGCTTGGGCGCGGTCAGCGCTCCCCACACGACGCCGATCAGCATCGCGGCCACCACCGGGAACTCCCACGGCTCCTCGTCGGCCGTCCCAAAGCCGGGGAGCAGGCGGATGAGCGGCGCGCCGAGCACCAGGACAACGGGCAGGATCGGGGTCAGGTAGGCGAGAGCCGGAACCGGTCGGACAGGGGGCTCTTCGCGCTCCGCCCACATGCGCCGCTCACCGGTTCGCAGCACCCCGAGCACGGCGAAGGCGACCACCGCGAGCACCCCGGGCGCAAAGAGCCACATCGCGAAACGCCGCACCTCGGACTGCTCGAGCCCGAAAGCGTCGATGTGGAACTGCCAGTTGGCGGGGTTGAGGATCCCCCCGATGCTCATGGCGATCAGGAACAGACACCCGGCCGCTATCGGGCGCACGCCGACCGCGAGCAGCACGGGAAACACAAGTGACGCTACGAGGATGACCGCCCCAAGGCCCCCGAGCGCCATGAAGAGGAGCACGCAGACGAGTCCGAGCGCCATCGAGACCCAGAAGGCGTTCTCGCCCGACAACTCGGCGGCGCGCTTCACGAGCGACTCGGCTACACCCGAACGCTGCACCACTTGCGCGAGGATCCCGCCGAACAGCACGGCTCCGATCGCCTCGGCGAGGCGCGTGGCCCCGGCCCCGATCACCTCGGAGAGGATGGCCCCTGGCGCCATGCCCCCGATCGCGGCGATGACGACGGCCATGAAGGGCAGCGCCAACAGGGCGGGCAGTTTCCGAGCCATCATGAGGCCGGCGAATACGAGGAACACGGCCAGGATGCCGAGAGATTGCGCCAATTCCATAGCAGAAGCTCCTCGGGCTCGGGTGGAACTGCGACCGCCATCCGAGCGTCTGCAAGAGTGAGGCCGGTTTCGGGCTGGTCTAGCGCGTACCCTTCCGGTGCAGGGAGCGGCGCGCCGCCGCGCGAAGTGCGCGTCGTTGACCCAACCGAGGCGGCTCAGCTAGACTGTCGCCAAGGAGGATGGAGGTCACTGACCGCTTTGGCGCGGCTTTTCCCCGCACAGATGAGATCGGTTGCCGGGCGCTATCTGGCGCTTGGTCTTGCGCTGCCTCTCCTCTGGGGCTGCGTTCTGGCGGGTTGCGCGAAAGACGGCCCCCCCGGAGTCGGGACTCTTGTGGGCAGTGTGCGCGACGCCGAGACCGGCGAGCCGGTTGTCGGAGCGCACGTGACCTACCTCGGCGAACTCAGCGGCGCGGCCGAGTCCTCCGAGAGCGCCGAGGCCGCTCTGCGTTCCGGCCCCGTCTCGGTGACGGGCCAGGACGGCGGCTTCCGCATCGAGAACGTCCCATGCGGGAGCGCGCGCCTGCGGGTCGAGCTTGCCGGCTACTGGGCGGAGACGGTCAAGGGCGTCGAACTCCTTGGCGAGACGACCTCCGACATTGCGGTCACCCTTCTCCGAACCGACGCCGATCGGGTTCCCCTTCACGGGGTTGTCCGCGACGAGGCCGGAGCGCCGCTTGAAGACGTGAGCGTCGCGTGCGGCGCGGAGCGCGCCCAGACCCGGACCGACGGTCTCTACCGCATTCCCGTCCCCAGGACGGCCGAGGGCTCGACCGTGACGTACTCGCGCCCGGGCTATCAGCCGGCGACGGAGACCATCGATGCGTGGAGCCGCACGAAGCCCATCGCTCACGACGTCACGCTCTTGCGCCTAAGGTCCGGCCGCATCGTCGGCGTCGCTCTGGACGCGCACGACGGCGCGCCGCTGCAGGGGGTCCGGGTCGAACTCGAGGATCGAACGGCCCGCTCGGTCACGGACTCGGCGGGAGTCTTCCGCCTGGACGACGTACCGCTCGGTGAGACCGTCGTGGTCTTCACCGCGAGCGGCTATCGGGCCGAGCGCCGCACGGTTTCGGTGGACGGCGAGGCGCGGCTTCACGTGCCGCTTGTCGCGCCGTCGGCCGGGGGCATCACCGCCGTCGCGCGCGACGCGCGGACAGGCGCCGCCCTCTCGGACGTTCAGGTCGCCACGGAGCCGCTGGGGCGGACGGGCGTGACCGACGTCAGCGGAACGGCCCGGCTGGAGCATGTGCCGGCCGGCCGGTATACGGTGAGGTTCTACCTCCGGAACTTCGGTCAAGCGAGCGTGGACGGCGTCACGGTGACGGACCTCGACTGGCCCGAGGCGGCGGCTGACCTCGAGCCCGTCTGGGCGGGACTCGAGGGTGCGATCACGACTCCCGACGGCGCCCCCGCGCCCGGCTGGAGCGTTCTGGTGAGGGAGCTGGGCGGCCCCGATCTCGCGACCGTCTTCACGGACGCCCTGGGTAGGTTTGAGGCCCACGACATCGCGGTCACGGGGGCGTCGCGCACCGTCGTCGTGCTGCCGAACGAAGCGTCCACCGCGGCGCGCGTCACCCTTACGCCGGGCCGAACGACCGACAGCGGCCCCCTCACACTTGCGCCGTAGCCGGCCCTACATCACCGTCACATAGGGAAACTCGCAGTCGATGTACTCGCAGGGGATCCCCGGGAACCGCTCCGGCAGGTACTTCGCCATCGCCATCATGCCCGGCTTCTCCGAGGTTCCGTGGTTCACGATGAGCACGGGGATGTCGCAGTCATACGCCCACATGCCGCCGTCCCAGGAGTTCATCCCATCGTCCGTCGCGAGGATGAGGTCCGCGCCGAGGTCGTACATCGGCGCGAGGTCGGTGATGGCCCCGGTGCCCACGACCATGCGTGAGACGCGCTTCGCCGGGTCGCCCATGATGTGCACGCAGTCCTGACCCAGGTCGCGCACGCGCTCGAGCACGGCTCGGGCCGCTTGCTCCACGGTGAGATCTCCGAGCAGGCAGATCTTGTAGAAGGAGTTCACTGGGCGCGGCTCGGTCTCGAAGCCGAGGTGGCTCGCCCAGGCGTCCGGGATGCCGTACTCGGGCATGCGGTCCCATGTGTCGTGGCAGCGGAGAAGGACCATGCTGTACTGGTCAAGCAGCGCTTGCTTGCGCGCGACGAGATCCTCGCGCGTCCGGTGCCCGCGAAAGCGTCCGCAGAAGGCGGGTTCGTGGGTGATGAAGAGGTTGTGGCCGCGCTTGCCGGCTTCGTCGATTGTCGCGAGCGTCGGGCTCCAGGCCGTCGCGATGGAGCGCACCTCGGTCTCCGGCTCCCCATGCAGGACGTTGTCCACGGTGCTGGTCCAGTCGACCCACTTGCCCACGCTCTGGAAGTGCTTGCGTACGTCCGATGCCGTCACGGGACCATCCCCTTC
>CAZCER010000330.1:0-6198 GCA_964497385.1 uncultured Armatimonadia bacterium
GAGAAACACCCTGGCCGACACCACCGGCCGCTGCGCGGCCGGGTGGGCGCTCCACTCGAGCGCGATGCGCTCAACCGGCGCGTCGGTGGGTTGTGCCTGCTTCGCCATGGCCTTCCGCAACGACCGAGGACGGGCGCCCGTCCGAGGATGTGGAGTGTCTAATCCTAACGGGGCCGGCCAGCCCGCGCAAGCGCGGCCCGATCGTTGGATGCAGCGCCCGCGCCGCGCAACAGAGAAAGGGAGTCCTGGTGGGGAAGGGGATGAGGCTCCTCGCCTGCAGGGTGGTTGGGCCACATGGGGGGACGGCTGGTGTTGGCAAACGAGAAGCCTCGATGCAATGATACCACATTCCATGCAACGCCAGGAGGCCCATCTTAGTCGGCGCATTTCGCGTCTAGAATGCTCTATGCATGTTTCTGTTAGCGTATTTCCGGCGCCAACAACACAAACCTCCACGCCGGTACAAACAAAGGTCTCTCATCCGTGGGTGGTTGGGCCATTGGGGGGGACGGCTGGTGTTGGCGGATGAGAGACTGAGGAGTATATGCCGCCGTTGGCGGCACGGGGCCTTCTCGCTTGTCCCAATCAGAGGATTCGCGGTCCGCCCTAACGCCTGCGCGTCGTGTTCGGGCGCAGCCGCGTCACGGCTCCAGCGACGTCAGCAGTTGGCGTGACCGCGACCGCGAGACCGTGATGACGGTGCTGTTCCGGTCTTTCAGGTAGAGGTCGTAGGAACCGTCGCCGTTGGGCACGAGATGGTCCACGAAGCGAAGGTTCACGAGGGCGCCGGGATTCGCGCGCACGAAGCCGTTTGCGCCGAGACGCTTCTCGAGGCGGTCGATCGTGTAGTAGGTCGGGTACTCATGCTCGTTCGTGCGGAGCACGGTCCGGCGTCCGACGCGCTCGGCGGAGGTGACGCTCTCGGGATCGATCAGGCGAACGGTGCCCTCTTGGTAGTCCTTCACGGGGATCCGCTGCAGTCGGTGGCCCGGACGGAGCGCCAGGACCTCCAGGGCCTCCGACACTTTCTCGAGGCGGTCGCGCAGGGCGCGGATCTGCTGGGGGCGCGCGAGCAGGGCCGACTCGGCTCGCTCCACGGCCTTCTTGATCCGCTCCTCGAGGAGCGGGATGTTGACTTGCTTCGGGATGTAGTCCAGAGCCTGCAACTCGAACGCGCGGATGGCGTACTCTCCGTGACCGGTGATGAAGATGATCAGGGGGGCGTTCTCCTCTTTGATGAGCGCGGAGGCGACCTCGAGACCGTCCATCTCGGGCATCATGACGTCAAGGAACACAACGTCGGGCTTGTGGGCTTGCCATAGCTCGATGGCGTCGACCCCGTTCGAGGCGCGCCCGACCACTTCCACTTTGCCTGTGCCGCGCAGCACGTCGCTGAGCAGCATGGCGAACGGCGGATCGTCTTCCACCACCAGGGCGCGGAACATTCGCACCCCCCCTTCGCCTTTCAGTCTGTGAGCGGATGCCTTCGCTTCCTCGGCGTCGGCCTCCCGCGGGCCGATCTCCCGACCGCCAGCACCCTACATGTTACACGCGCTCCCCGTGAGCGTAAAGCACACGCAGGTCCCCTCGACGGTCGTCAGATCCACCCAGATCCGCCCTCCGTGACGCTCGATGATGCGCCGGCAGATCGCGAGGCCCATGCCCGATCCCGTCGAGGCCTCCCCTGCCGGACAGCGCTCGAAGAGGTTGAAGACGCGATCGGCGTACTCGGCGGGAATGCCGATCCCGTGATCCCGGACGCGGAAAAGCCATTCCGCTCCTTGGGACTCGGCGGTGATGTGGATCCGAGGCGGCTGGTCGCCGCCGAACTTGAGCGCGTTCCCGACGAGATTCTGGAACAGCTCCACCAGTTGCGTGAAGTCGCCCCGCACGTGCGGCAGCGGCCCGTGCGTCACCTCCGCCCGGCTCTCGATGATCGCGGCTCGCAGGTTCGCTCGCGCCTGATCCAGCGCGTTCTCCGAGGAAACCGTGTCGAGACGCCACGGGCCGGTCCCGGCCCGCGCGTAGTTCAGGAGGCCGTTGATCATCGACTCCATGCGCACCACGCCGTCGAGGGCGTAGCCGATCATCTCGTCGGTCTCGCGGTCCCCGCCGGCGAGCCGGCGGCGGATCAGCTCCAGCGAACTCGCCACCGTGCGCAGCGGGTCCTTCAGGTCGTGCGAGGCGACGTAGACGAACTCCTCCAGGTCGCGGTTCGACCGGCGCAGCTCGCGCTCGCCGTCTCGCAGGGCCTGCTCCGCGAGCTTGCGCTCCGTGATGTCTCGGAACACGCACAGCAAGGCGGGACGGCCCGCGTGCTGGAAGGCCCGGCTGGTCACCTCCGCGTGGCGCGTTCCACGGACGTCATCGGTGTAGACGTACTCCGTCGGGGCGAGCGTCTCGCCGAGCGACAGCCTCTCGAAGCGGCTCACGGCCTTGCGCTGCTGCTCATCGCGCAGCAAGTCGGCCGGATGCCGCCCGATCACCTCGCCCGGGGGAAGCCCGACCCAGTCCAGAAACGCCTGGTTCACGTACCGGACCGCGCCGTCGATCACGAGCATCAGGGGATCGAACTGGTTCTCCAGCAACGTGCGATAGAAGTCGAGGCTCCGCGCCAGGTCGCGGTCCCAGCCCAGGCGGGCGATGGTCTCCCCGATCGCCTCGTCGGCCGCTTCCGCCGGCGGCAGGCACAGCACGAACTCCCCGACCGCCTCGCCCTCCGGACCCGCGGCGGAACACGTCAAGGGGACCCTCCGCGTCCGCGTTGCGCAGGGAGACTCGTCCGACGGGCGCGGGCGGAGCGGGCCGCTGGCTCGCGCAAGGAGCGCTCCGTCGTCGCCGTAGAGCGACACGAGCGCGTCTACGGCCCCCGGCGCCGAGAGAAGCGCGGCGAGGCCGCGCGCCGCAGCCTCAAGTTCGGCGGCGCGCTCGGCGCCGGTCGGCTGGCCGTCTTCGCTGACCCGCGAGCTAGACATTCGTCCGTGGCTCCCATGTCTCGGAGCAGCGGCGCACGCCCGTCGGACGACGCGCTGTCTCACACAGACCGCGACTTCATCATAACAGACGGAGGGCGCGGCGCATCTTCCGCAGGTGAGGGGTCGGCGCTTGGCGAACTCCTTAAGCACGCGCCGTGAACCGCGCCCGACCTACGGGAGGTGTGCCGTGAAGCTTATCACGCTCGTGAAGATCGTGCCTGGCAAGACCAGCGAAGGCCTGCAGCGGCTCCGTGAGATCCCGTCCCTGTCCCTTCCGGACGGCGTCAGCTCGAACCTCTCCTGGATCACCTATGGAAGCTACGACCTCGTGTGGGCCTGGGAAGCGCCGGACATGAAGACCGCGAACACGGTGCTCCAGCAGCTCACGCAGGCCGGCCTGTTCACCACGGAGACCATGGCCGCGCAGGACGCCCAGGAGTTCTGATCGACGGCTAATGAGGCTATCCTGTTTCGCGACCCTCTGCGCCGGCTTGGAGGAAGTCGTGGCCGGCGAGGTTTTGGCGCGCCTTCCCGACGCCCGCGTACTCGACCGCGAGCCGGGCAGGGTCTACTTCCACGCGTCCGGTCCGGTCCGATCGCTGCTTGAGCTTCGTTCCGTGAATCACGTGAACCTCGTGGCGGCGACCTATGAAGCCGTGCCGCCGGGGCGCGAGGGCCTGGACGTCCTGGAACGCATCGCGGCGGGCCTGGACCTCTCGGCGGCCGTCGCGGCCTCCCGCCAGATCGAGCCCTGGGACGGGCCCGCGCCGCGCTTCCGCGTGACCGCGCACCGCACCGGGGCGCAGGAGTACCGCTCGCCGGAGATCGCCGCGGCGGTCGGCGCGGGGATCGTGGAGCGCTACGGGTGGCAGGTCAGCCTCACGGACCACGACCTCGAGGTCGTTGCCTATCTGAGCGCCGACCGCCTGGTCCTCGGCGCGCGTCTCACGCGCGACGGCAGCCTTCATCGCCGGAACCGCGTCGCCACGGGAGCGACCACCTTGAAGGCGAGCGTCGCCTACTCCCTGGTCTGGCTGGCGCGGCCGGACGGCGCGACGACGCTCGTCGACCCCTTGTGCGGCACCGGCGCGATCCCCGTCGAGGCCGCCCTCGGCTGGCCGCATCTCCGCTGCCTCGGGGGCGACATCTCGTCCGGCGACCTCGAGATCGCCCGCCGCAACGCCGCCCACGCGCAGGCCCCGGTGGGGCTCGCCCGCTGGGACGCGCGGCGGCTCCCTCTGGAGGACGCCTCGGTCGATCGCGTCGTCACGGACATGCCCTTCGGTCGCCGAGTGGGCAGTCACGCGTCGAACCGCCATCTCTATCCTGGAGCGCTCCGCGAGATCCGGCGCGTGCTCGCGCCCGGCGGGCGGGCCGTGGTGCTGACGACGGAGAAGCGCCTGTTCACCCGATTGGTGGACCGGCTGCCGGGGCTGCGCCTCATCGAGCGCTGGCCCATCGTCCTCTCCAACCTGCGTCCGAGCGTCTACGTGCTGGAGCGGAGATAGGACTCCCGCGGGGCGCTCGCTGTAGCGTTTCGGCCGAGTCGGGGCACTCCTGGCTTGACGCCCTCGGCGAGGCACGGCACATTCACTGGAGGACGAGGGTACTCTGACAGACCCTTTGGAGGTGGCCCGATTGCCGGATCAGTTCGGGGCCGAGGACAGCGTACAGCTCTTTCAGGAACACGCCGCGACCACCACGCGGAGCCTTCCGTTCAAGATAGCGCCCAGCACCGTGACCGCCCTCGGCGTGTTCACCGTGCTTGCGGCTCTGGGGCTCTCCATCCAGGTGGGCAAGATCCGCGAAGAGATGAAGAACGACCCGACCGGCGTCGAGATGGAAGCCGAAGACGCCGTCAAGCAGATGCAGAACAAGCAGGAGGCTCCGACCGAGGAGGAGCGCGCCAAAGCCAAAGAGGAATCCAAGGCGCAGATGGAGGCCTTCGCCGCCGCCTACCAGGAGACGGCGCGAGCGGCGCTCCCCACGCTGATCGAGGAACTGCGCTCCGAGCGACTGGGCGCCCGCACGCAGGCTTCGCTCACGTTGCGAGAGACCACCGTCGGCCTCGAGGCGCTCCTGGAGGAGGCGGTGTCGGGCTCCTCGCTCTCACGCCGCGCGGCGGTCAACGCGCTGTCGCTCTCCTCCAACGCTCCGGCGCTCGAGGCCGGCCGCGTCATGCTCCAGGTCCTCCGTGACGAGAACGACGCCCTCACCAGGGAGTACGCGGCCTACGGGCTCGGACGATTCGCCTACTCGGCCGCGCACCCGGACGAAGAGACCGAGTCCGAGGAGGCCAAGGAGAACGCTGAGAGCGCCGCGTCTGAGAGCAATCACGGAGAGAGCGCCGAGGCCGCCGCGGAGAGCGGGGAGGCCGACGGCGAGGGCGGAGCGGACGCTCTGATGACCGAGGCCATCGCGGCCCTCCGCGAGATCTATGAGACGGACGACAACGCCTACGTTCGCGAGGCGGCGTTGTTCGGCCTCGTGTGGACTGAAGACCTGCGCGCGTTGGAGGTCTTCCAGGGCGTTTTCGACGACCAGGACGCCGGCGCCGATCTGCGCTACCAAGCGGCCCTTGGAACCGTCCGGATCGCGCGCTCGATGCGCCGCACCGGCGCGCCCGAGGAACTGCGCGACAGCATGTTGCGCACCTGCCGCAAGACGCTCACGGACCCCAACGAACTGGTGCGCGCGAACGGCGCGCTCGCGGGCGGCTACTTCCGGCTGCAGGCGCTGACGCCGTCGCTCCTTGCGATGCTCGACGTGGAGACGGAACCGGAGTGGGAGCCTCGCGCGCGCGCCGCGGAAGCGCTAGGCCGCTGCTATGAGGGAAAGGCGACCCAACGGACCGAATCGCTCGAGCACATCGTGACCACCCTCGTGCTGACGGAGGCCTTCGATCCCGAGCCGGCGGTGCGCTGGAAGGCCACGGAAGCCCTCTCGTTCATGGGGTACAACGCGAGCGACTGGGGGCGTCTCGAGATCCTGGAGACGGCTCCGAAGGAAGCTCTCGAGGGCGCGGCCGCCCACGACTTCTGGGGCGGCGGCGGGGAGCACGGACACTAGGCGCGCGCGATGGATGAGACGTTCCCACAGGCCCACTCGCCACGACGGCGGTGGGCCTGTGGCCTTCCCGCCCGCCGGCCGGCTCAGCCGGTCTTCCCAGTCATCGCGTTGCGGGCGTCCAATGGAGGGGCCGCATGGGGAGGCGCGAGGAACG
>CAZCER010000331.1:0-2027 GCA_964497385.1 uncultured Armatimonadia bacterium
CTGCGGGTCATCTTCGTGGGCGGTCGGCGCGCCGAAGAAGGCCAGGATGGCGTCCCCCATCAACCGTCCGATCGAACCGCCGTAGCGTTCCACCGGCTGGATCAACCGCTCGAAGGCCTCCTGCATGACATCGGCCAACTGGTTCTCGCCTGCTCCGCCCCCGCGCCGTACGCCGAAGTCGTCGACGCCGTCCGCACCGGCGGCCGGTCCACGCATCTTCTCGAGCGGGAGATTCTCGGGATCGACCATGCCGCGGTCGGGGGCATCGTGGCGCGCGCCTGGGGCTTCCCGCCGGTGCTTGTCGACGGCATACAGCACCATCACGATCCCGCCGCCGCGCCGGACTATCCCGAGGTCGCCGCAGCCGTCCACGTCGCCAACGCCGTGGCGGTCGGCGCCGGGGCTCGGGGCCTCGAGGGCGGTTTCAGCGCCTCCATCGATGAGCACGCCTGGCGCCTTCTCGGCGGTCTCCGCACCGGCGTCGGGCCCCAGGAACTCGCCCGCTTCGCCAGCTATCTCGCCAACCAGGCCGGCAACGTCCACAGCCTCGCGAGCGCGTTGGCCGCCGCGTAGCGGCCGGCCGGCCCTACCTCCCACCCCATCGGTGGATCAGCTCCACCAACGGTCCGCGAACGGTGAACGGTCTCCGCTCACCGTTCGCGAGCGTCATGGCCCCATGCAAGACGGGCCGGCAGACTCCCGCCGGAGGACGGCAGCGTCCCTCAAGCGTCTGCCTGTCCGCGGTGGAGAACTCCCCGAGCCACGCGAGGGTGCGCCGGTCCGCCGTCTCAAGAACCCAGTCACCCTCCACATGGGTGACCACGCCGTCTACAAACGGCGCCTCGGTCGTGACCGTCACCCCGACGTCCAGCCTGTCGCCGGCTCGGTAAACGGGAACCGGCCCCTCGGAGTCCACGACGCCCTCGCCGCCGATCGTGAACTCCGCGATCGGCGCCTCCCATGGAAGATGCGCGGGTCGGCTCGCGGCCCCGTTTCGGAGCGGCCCGAGAAAGCGCCGCTCGAGGTCCGCGTTCAGCATGAACAGCGCCCAGCCGTCGGACCCCAACTCGCGGCATGAACGCACCTGCTCCAGGAGCTGATGGGCGTCACGGAACGTGGTCCCCGTCCCGTGCGGGCCAAGCCCCACCACAAGCGGCGCCTCTCCCGCCACCCAGCCAACCTGTCGGTTCGCGTAGCGCCGCATCAAGTCGTCCGCGTTCTGGTACGTCATCGGGATGGCCACATCGAGCCAGCCTTCGCGCAGCCACTTCACCCAGTCCTGCCCGAAGCTCGAACGATGGTCTTCCCAGTTCTGGAACACCGCCCCCGAGATCACGCAGTCCGGCCGCGTCCGCGCCAGTCGCTCCGAAACCGCCTGCACCACCCGGCTGACGTTGTCCTGCCGGAACTCCAGCCACGCCTCCCGCACCGCGCCCTCACGGAAGCAGTCCCCCGGCCAATCGGCCACTTTGGAGCCCAGACGCTGCTCGAACTTGGCGCGACAGCGGTCGCAGAAGCAGTGGTCGAGGTACTCGTAGCGGATGTAGTCGTAGCTCACCCCGTCCACGTCGTATTTCTCCGCCATCTCGCACATGGCGTCCACCTCGAGTTGGAAGTTCCGATCGTCGGAGGGGCACAGCCACGTTGTCTCCGGCTTCCCCTGACGGTTCACCTGAAACCGCCCTTCCCGCTCCAGTTGCTCTCGCCAGGGCTTCGGCGAGGCCGGCATCACCCGCCAGTTCACCTTCCAGGCGTGCACGTCGATGCCCTCGGCGTGGCAGGCCTCCACGCACTCCCGCAGCTTGTCGGAGCCGTCCGCGATGTCGGCGTGATGCGGAAGCACCTCGCTTTGGTAGTACGCGTATCCCGAAGAGCAGGTCCAAGGGATCACCAGGTTCACGCCGGCCTCCCGGAGCCTCTTCGCGATCACCGGCCATGGCTCGTCGTACGAGGACCACGTCCAGACCGCCCGCGCCTCGCATTCCGGCGACTCCAACGTGTACGAGTACAGCTCTCGAGCCGCGGCG
>CAZCER010000331.1:2127-6177 GCA_964497385.1 uncultured Armatimonadia bacterium
GCGAAGCGCGCCTCAGCCGCCGCGACGGCCCCGAGCGTCGCGCTCGCCGCCTGCGTCCGACCCATGCGCTCTACGGCGTCGCGCAAGGCGTCGAGGTCCGCGTAGGGCGCGAGGCGCGTCGCGTGCGTGCGCGCCCTCTCCGCCGAATGCGCGACCAGGCCCGGCCGCAGACCCTCAAGCACCGCCAGCAGGAATCCGCCCTTTCGCTCCGGGTCGTCGCCGAGCAGCACGTGCGTGACGTGGCAGCCCGCCGGCGTCAGGACGGCCGCGGCGTGTCCGGTGCGCCGCCCGTCCGGCCCCACCCACTCGGCCGCCGTCCGCACCTCGGCGCCCTCGGCCGGAATCACCGGGATGAGCCCCCAGTCCTCCTGCGTCACCTCGGCGGGCGCTCCCGGAAGGGCCCCCTCGTCACACACCCATCCCGCCAGGCGGAGGTCACCCTCGGCGGCAAGATACTGGCCCGACCGCAACCCATGCAGCGCCCAGACCTCGTCCGACGCGACGAAGAACGTGACGATGCGCCCGCCAGCGGTCACGAACCGCTCGATGGCCGCGCTCTCGGCCTCGGTGTAGCGGTTGTAGGGGAACACCGCCACCGCGTACCCCTCGAGCGCCTCGTCCGTGATCGCCTCATCGGCAACGTCGAACTCGATGAACGCGGAGTCAAGAGCCGCGCGCGTCGCTCCGACGAACTCCGGGAGCTGCCCCGCGGCGTCCGGCGCGACCTCGCGGAGGGTCGCCGAGTCGAACACGATCACCGCGGGCTCCGCTTGAGCCGCAACCGACGCGAGCCCAAGAACAACCGCCAGCCATGCGTTGCGGGGGAACATGCGCGCCTCCATGTGGTCCGGCGTCCGGTCCGGACGGGTTCTACTCGTGCCCCTCCAGGACGCGCTCCCACAGGCCCTGCGCCCTGAGGATGGTCTCGATCATCTCCCGCGCCGCCCCATGCCCGCCCCGCGCGCGCGTGACGAGCTTGGCCAGCGCGAGGACCTCAGGGCACGCGTCGGCCGGCGCGACCGGCAGGCCGACAATCCGCATCGCGGATGCATCCTGCAGGTCATCTCCGAGGAAGGCCGCCTCGTCGAGGCCAACGCCCACCTCCTCGGCTAGCAGCCGGATCGCGTCCCCCTTGTGACGCGCGCCCTGGATCACGTGCGTCACACTCAGCTCCCGAGCCCGCCGCTCGACCGGGGCGGAGCCTCGCGCGGTCACGACCGCCGTCACGAGCCCAACTTTCGAGGCCCACTTGATCGCGAGGCCGTCGCGCACCGCGAAGCTCTTCTCCTCAACCACCGCGCCCTCGGGATCGCCCGGCACAGGAACGTAGGTGATCCGCCCGTCGGTGAGGCACCCGTCCACATCCATCGCGATGAGCCGAACCCGCCGCAGCACGGCCGTCAGGTCCGCCGCGCCCGCCGCTTCGGCCGGGGCCGCCTGCACGGCGCCGTGCGGCTCGCGCAGGACTTCGCTGCACCGGCCGACGCACTCCTCGCAGATGTAGATGCCGGGCGAGCCAGCTATGAGTCGGGTGACCTCATCCTGAGGGCGCTGGCAGAAGGAACAACGTCTGTGCATGCGATCTCATCCGATCCAGTCCGGCGCGTGAGCCGGACTCCCCACATTCCGTGCAGACGACAGAAAACCTCTCCCCTACCCCTCCACATACTCCAGCACACAGGCCTCCGCCGGGGCCAGAGCGACCGTGAGGCCGGGTCGCTCGGGCGAGACGCTCCCCACCCGCTCGGACCGGGTTCCGTCGAGGCGCCACACGGTGGCCGGTCCGCGAAGGCCGTGCTGGACCGCGTCGAGCGTCACGCCCACTTCCAACTCCTCTTCGACGATGCCCGCGAGCGCCACACCCAACCGGCCCGACGGCGCTCGCCACGCGGCCGCGACGGCAAGGGGCGCGGTTCTCTCGTACTCGGTGAGCCTGCCGTCACGCCCCGCGTAGATGCTGAGGCGCGAGAACGGCACGGTGCGCTCCTCCACCGCGAGCGCCGGTGGCCGAAGCATCGTCCCGTGAATCAGATACCGGCCCACGGACATCCGCAGGCGCGCGAGGCGCGCGACGTAGGCGATCTCCTCCTCGCGCTCCGTGAGCTGCTCCGGGGCGAAGTTCGCGATCGCGGGCTGCTGCCCCCAGACGAAGCTTCGGGCTTGCTCGAGCCGGAACTGGGTGGCGTACTTCCGGTCCATGAGCGCCCCCGGGTCCTCCGGCGCATGCTCCGCGGGCCAGAACTCGTCGTACGGCGGCAGGGCGAGCGACGAGTAGTTCCCGTACTGGATCGCGTCCGGGTGGTAGACCGCCTGGAACAGCGGAACCGGTTCCCAGAGGTCGGGCCCCATGTACCGCTCCCGGCTGATCTCCAGGCTGAGCATGACGTCGAGGTGCGGCAGCCACGCCTCACCCGTGCCCTCGCCGGCCAGCGCGACAGGCTTCGCGGCCAGCCGTCGGATGCCCGCCGCGAGCTTCCGGAAGCCCTCCACCCAGTACGCGCCGCCTCCGACAGGATGGCCGTGCGTGGGATCGTAACAGGCGAGGCTCGAGCACGCTTGATCCATGTACACGCCATCAACGCCGAGAGCGTTGATCGCTTCCGTCGCGATCCCCGTGTAGGTCTCTCTCCAGAAGTCGGTGTGGATGCACATCGCCGCGCACGCCGCTCGGGTGAACGTGTTGTAGACCTCGGGCGTCACCTTGCCCTCGCGGTTCTTCACCGCGTACCGCTCCGCGCCGGTCTCGGCCCAACTCGCCGTCTCCATGCCCCACAGCCTCTGGTTCATGTACACCAGCGCGTGGAGCCCCACCCGATGGGCGCGCTCCACGGCCGAACGGAACCCGTCCTCGCCCTCACGCGGCGGCAGGTACTCCGGGAAGCCCTCGTCGTAGGAGCACCCGTGCCACCAATGCCAGAGCACCGAGACCGGCAGGGCCGTCTCCTCCTGCAGAAGCGCCGCCGGCTCGAGCACTCCCGGCGACCGTCCCCGGTTCCACACCCAGAGGCCCGTCTGCCGCACCCAGCCAGGCACGAGGTCGTTTCGCATCCGGCTCCGTTCCGACCAGTATCGGGCCGGCGCCGACGCGCGGTAGATCTCGGCGGCCGTGAACCAATCCCCGCGCGGCAGGCGCGTCTCGACGGCGTAGAGCGGCTCGTACGCGTCCTGAGCATGCTCGCTCCGCTCGGGAAGGTGCTCCACGCGGAAGCTCACCCGCCCACCCTCGCCGCCGTCGATGAGGAAGCTCTTGCGAAAAGCCCGCGTGTCATCGCACGCGAGCATCAGACCCGGCCCGTCGGCGCGCAGCCATGCGACATACTGCATCGCGGTGAGCCCCGGGTAGTCGTACCGCAGGCGCCGGCCGGGCCCAAGCATCTCCATCGGGCGATCGGTTACCAGTCCCAGCCACACCGGAACGCTGAGGCTCTCGTCCCCATGCGTGACGACGCCCTCTATCTCCGGGAAGCGCACCTCGGTCAGCCGCAGAGCGCCCAAGCCCCGCGCCGCGACGCGCCAGACGATCGCGTTGCCTTCGCCGCCAACCTCCGCGCGAACGACGACTTGCAGATGAGGAGCCTCGGGCGCCGCGAACCCGTCCCAGGTGAGCGTGACCCGGTCGCCGGCGCGTTCCGCCGAGAAGGCGCCGGCATCCGAGGGCCGGACCTCTCGCCGTCCCGCTTCCGTCTCAAGCGCAAGCGTCCAGAGCTGGCACGGGGCTCCGAGCATGTTCCGCCCGTCCGGCTCACGCAGATCCGCGAGGCGACCCGCGGCGTCGAAGTCGGCCCGGACGCCCCGGCCCGCCAGGACGCTGGGCCCGCCAGCCTGCTGATTCACGCGGCACAGTCCTCTCTCAGGAATCCGTGCCAGGTGTTCAGCGAGAGGCCTCAGGTGACCTTGCCGGCGTGCCGCGGTCGCCCGAGGCCGCCGGAGGCCTCAGTTGAAGCATGTTTCACGTGAAACATTTGTTTGGACCATAGACCCAGTGCTCCACCGAGTCGCCGCGAGGCACGGAGGCGCTCGCCCACCCGAAGGGGAGCCATCGGCGGGTGG
>CAZCER010000332.1:0-6174 GCA_964497385.1 uncultured Armatimonadia bacterium
CTGAGCCAGCCGCGCGGGAGCCCGCGAATTGACGTACCACGGGGCCTTCTCTATCCTCGATAGGCTGAAATCGGTCTCTCGGGAGGCCTTCTGGAGGCAGTTCACTGTGATTTCCACCGCTGATTTCCGCAATGGCATTTCCATCGTCCTGGATGGCACGCTGTTCACCATCCTGGAGTTCCAGCACGTGAAGCCCGGCAAGGGCCGCACCTTCGTTCGGACGCGACTCCGCAACGTCAAGACCGGGCAAGTCATCGACAAGACTTTCACGGCGGGCGAATCCGTCGAGCCGGCCTACGTCGAGCGACGCCCGACGCAGTACGTCTACCGCGGCGGCGACGGCTGGGTCTTCATGGACCTTGAGTCCTACGACCAGTTCGAGATGGACGAGTCCATCCTTGGCGACGAGACGCAGTGGCTGGTCGAAGGCATGGAAGTCGCCGTGACGTACCATAACGGCGCCCCGCTCGGCATGGAGGTCCCCCAGCACCTCGAACTCGAAGTCACCCAGGCCGATCCGGGCGTCAAAGGCGACACCGCTCAGGGCGGCACCAAGCCCGTCACGCTCGAGTGCGGCGTGGTCATCCAGGCGCCGCTCTTCATCAACACGGGCGACGTCCTGAAGGTCGACACGACGAAGAAGAGCTACATCGAGCGCGTGAAGCGGTAGACGCCGCACCCACCGGGGCGGAGTGACGCATGGTCGAGTCGGACAGCATGCTGGAGTACGTTCGCGGCCTGCTCGAAGGCAGCGAACTGACTGAGGATGAGCGCCGGGACAAAGCCCTGGCGGCGCTGGTCTCGCATCTGTCGCGGCAAACGGAGACGGTCGCGGAACTCGCGGCGGCCGTCGAGGTCCTGCGGGGCGAGGTCGCCGAACTGCGCACAGGGAGGGCGGTTTCCGCCGCCCCCGCCGCGCCGGACGGGGTCACCGTGTATTGCGCGGTGTGCGGCGCCGCGATCCCGCTGCTGGCGCCGTGGGATCCGTCCGGTCCGAACGAGGTCGTGTGCCATCGTTGCGGAGCCGAGATGACGTTGGAGTAGACCGGGGAGCATGCGCCCGGCGGAGGAGCGCCCTTGGACGAGCAGGAGATCATCGCCAATCTGGTACGGATCGCCGAACAAGAGAGCGTCTACGCCATCGAAGTGGTCGTTCCGGCGCCGGAGGGCGGGGGACGCGAGCAGCGGTACGCGATCCAGATGATGCCCGTCATGCCGGACGCGCCCTTTTCGGGCGGGGAGACGGCGGTCGGCGCGAACGGCGCTCAGGCCGATGAGGCGCTCTCCGTCGAGGAACGCCTGGCGCCGCCGCCCGCGCACATCGTTCGATCGCCGATCGTGGGCAGCTTCCATCGCGGCGTCGAGCCGGGCGGGAAGCCGCTGGTGACGGAGGGTCAGACCGTCAGCGTGGGTCAGACGCTCTGTTGCGTGGAGTCCCTGAAGGTGTTCCGCGAGGTCGCGAGCGACGTGAACGGCGTGGTTCGCGCGATCCTGGTGGAGGATGGGGAGCCGGTGGACTATGGGAAGCCTCTGCTCGAGATCGAGCCGACGCGGGAGTAGTCGCCGCGGCGCGAGCATGGTCGGCCTGCTCGCCTCGATGTGCATCATGCTCGCCCTCGTCTTCGTGACCCTCGGCATGTGGCCCGGCATGGCGGGCCGCAACAAGGAGGAGGCGAAGAGGGAGTCGGTCCCCAAGCAGGTTATGAACCGCGCGCACGACGTGGACTGCCAGCAGCATCTCCGTCAGGCGCGCATGACGGCTCAGTCGGGAGGGTTGCTCGGCGACCCCATGGAGTCCGGGCCGCCCTCGCGTTCCGACCTGGGCGACGAGTCGTCGCTTCGCTGCCCGTTGTGCGGCCTCCCGTACGTCTACGATCCGACCCAGATCCAGGGGCCGACCGGCGGGCTCCGATGCCCGTATCCGCATCACCAAGGGCTGTGACGCCCGCGTCGTGAGGCGGAGCCGGCGACTGGCTCCCGCGCCGCTTGCGGCGCGCGCTCGAGAGGCTGCATCCGAGAGGCCCATTCATGCTTTCGAAGATCCTGATCGCCAACCGCGGCGAGATCGCGGTCCGCATCATCCGCGCCTGCAAGGAACTCGGGATCAAGACCGTCCTGATCTACTCGGAGGGCGATCGCGAGAGTCTCGGCGTGCGCCTCGCCGATGAGGCCGTCTGCGTAGGCGGACCCGCGGCGAGGGACAGCTACCTCAACATCCCGAACATCATCTCGGCCGCCATGATGACCGAGTGCGACGCCGTGCATCCGGGCATCGGGTTCCTCGCCGAGAAGCCCATGTTCGCCGAGACCGTCGAGCAGGTCGGACTCACTTTTATCGGGCCGCCGCCCGAGGTCATCGACCGCATGGGCGACAAAGCCAAGGCGCGCGAGATGATGAACAAGGCCGGCGTGCCCGTCGTGCCCGGAACCAAAGGCGTCGTGGACCCGCGAGCCGACCTCAAGAAGGTCGCCCAAGGCATCGGCTACCCGCTAATGGTCAAAGCCTCGGCCGGCGGCGGCGGCAAGGGCATCCGCGTGGTCCATAACGACGACGAACTCATCCAGTCCGTCGAACTCTCGCGCGCCGAGGCCGAGGCCGCCTTCGGGAGCCCCGACGTCTACATCGAGAAGTACCTTCCCGAGCCAAAGCACATCGAGGTCCAGATCCTCGCCGACGCGCACGGAAACGTCACCCACCTCTTCGAGCGCGACTGCTCCGTGCAGACGACCATGCACCAGAAGCTCCTCGAGGAAGGCCCCGGGCCGTCGCTCTCCGAGTCGCTCCGCAAACGCATCTGCGAGGACGCGCTGCGCGCGGCGAAAGCCTCGGGCTACGTGAACGCCGGGACGGTCGAGTTCCTCGTCGATCAGGACGAGAACTACTACTTCATGGAGATGAACACCCGTCTCCAGGTCGAGCATCCGGTCACGGAACTCATCACCGGCGTCGACCTGGCGAAGATGCAGCTTCTCGTGGCGGCCGGCGAGAAGCAGCCGTGGCGCGACAAGCGCCCGAGCGCCCCGATCGGCCATGCCATCGAGTGCCGCATTGACGCGCGCGACCCGGACAACCGCTTCGCGCCTTCGCCCGGAGAGATCACCGAGTGGATCATGGCCGGAGGTCCGGGCGTCCGGATCGACACCCACTGCTTCGGCGGCTACACAGTTCCGACGTACTACGATCCGCTTCTCGCGAAGCTCCTCATCCACGCCTCCACGCGCGAGCAGTGCATCCGGCGCGCCGAGAGGGCCCTCGACGAGACCTTCGTCGGCGGCATCCACACGACGGTCCAGTTTCACAAGAGGATTCTCCGCAACGCCTTCTTCCGGAGGGGCGACTACACCACCGCCTTTCTCCGCCGGCACGTGTTGGGGCAGTAGGTCGCCGCTGTGACGTTTCTCGCCATACTCGTTGGCCGGCTCGTGGCTTGCCTCTCCCGTCTCACCGGGCGCGGCGGCGGCACGAGCCTCCCCGGCGCGGTGGCACTGCGACTCTGCCCCGACCTGCACGCGCGCCTCGCCCGCACGCTCCCGATGGGCGTCGTGCTGATCACGGGCACCAACGGGAAGACCACCACCTCGAAGATGGCGGCCTCCATCCTGCGGGCCTCCGGCCTCCGCGTCGTGCGGAACGTCGCCGGCGCGAACCTCAGACAGGGCCTCGCGTCAACGCTCCTCGGAGCCGCGACCTGGTCCGGCCGCATCCCCGCCGACGTCGCCGTGCTCGAGGTCGACGAGGGCGCCGCCCCGCGCGAGATCCGCGACCTGGCTCCACGGCTGCTTCTGATTACGAACCTCTTCCGCGACCAACTTGACCGCTACGGAGAACTCGCGACCACCGCGCGACGCCTCGCCGACGCCGTCGCGGACGGTCTTCCCCAAGACGCGGCCCTTTGCTACAACGCCGACGACCCTCTCGTGGCGTGGACGGCGGAGCGCTTCAATGGCGTGAAAGCGCCGTTTGGACTGGACTGCCCGAACCGCGCCGTCGCCGAGGCCGACCACGCCTCCGACTCCGCCGACTGCGAGTGGTGCGGGGCGGGGCTCGCCTACGCGCCGCGGTACGGAGCGCACATCGGCCGCTGGCGCTGCCCCGCGTGCGGACGCGAGCGGCCCGAACCGAGCGTGCGCGTGACCGAGGCCGAACTCACCGAGGATCTCCGCGAGCGCGTCGGCCTGTCCCTCGAAGACGGGACGCGGATCGAGGCCGGGCTGAAGCTCCCAGGCCTCTACAACGTGGCCAACGCCGCGGCGGCGACGGCCGTCTGCGCCGCGCTTGGCGTCGACGCGGGGACGATCGCTCGAGGCCTGGAGGAGACGTCGCCGGCGTTCGGCCGTCTCGAGACCGTGGAGTTCCCCGAAGGCAAGACCGCGCATCTCATGCTGGTGAAGAACCCCGCCGGCCTCAATGAGGTGACTCGCCTGATCGCGGCCGCGGGTCGCGCTTGCCCGACCATGATCGCTCTGAACGACAACACCGCCGACGGCCACGACGTTTCGTGGATCTGGGACGCCGACTTCGAACGCGTCGTCGGCCTCGCGAGCCCGATCGTCGCAAGCGGCGTGCGCGCCCACGACATGGCGCTCCGTCTTAAGTACGCGGGCGTCGAGCCCTCGAGCATCACGGTGCTCGAGGACACGCGCGCGGCGCTGGACCTTGCGGTCGCATCCGCTCCGCCCGGGGGCCACGTCTACGTGCTGCCCACCTACACCGCGATGCTCGACCTCCGCGGGAGACTCGAGAGCGAAGGTCGCGTCGCCCCCTTCTGGGAGGAGATCTGATCCATGCCTCTCCTCCGCATCGGCTGGCTCTACCCCGAACTCATGAACATCTACGGCGACCGCGGGAACATCATCTGTCTCACGCGGAGAGCCGAGTGGCGCGGCATCGCCGTCGAAGTGACGCGCCTCGGCGTGAAGGACGGTCTCGATCCCGACGCCTGCGACCTCTACTTCATCGGCGGAGGGCAAGACCGCGAACAACGCCTCGTGGCCGAGGACTTCCGCGAGGACAAGGCTGACGGCCTCGCCCAAGCGGTCGACGCCGGAGCGCCGCTGCTCGCGGTCTGCGGGGGGTACCAGCTTCTCGGGCGCGAGTACCTCGACGCTGACGGCGCTGCGCTCGAGGGCCTCGGGCTGATCGACGTCCACACCGAGCCCGCCCGCCCCGGCGAGAAGCGCATCATCGGAAACGTCGTCGCCGAACCGGTTTTCCCCGGGGCCGAGGAGATGCCGCGCCTGGTCGGCTTTGAGAATCACGGCGGCCGCACGATCCTCGGCCCGAACGCCGCCCCGCTCGCGCGCGTGGTGCACGGCGGCGGCAACAACGGCCGCGACGGCTTCGAGGGGTGCGCGGTCGGGAACGTCTTCGGGACCTACCTGCACGGGTCGGTCCTGCCCAAGAACGCCTGGCTCGCGGACCTCTTGATCGAGCGCGCCCTCCGGCGCCAGGAGCCGGACTTCCGTCTGCCGAAGCTCGACGACAGCCTGGAACGCGCCGCGCGGGACGCGGCCGAGGAGCGCGCTCTCAGCGTTCGTTGGTAGCGCGTCGCGGCGCGAACCGCTCCGAGTACGGAGGGATGTCCATGCGCCCGCTCATCGCGCTCTCGGCCGTTCTGCTCGTGGGCTGCACTTCCCAAGGGCCCATCGCCGCCGGCTTCTACGTCGATCCCGTGAACGGCGACTCCGGAAACGACGGCTCGTCGGGACGCCCGTGGAAGAGCCTGCAAGAGGTCGTCGACTCGGGCCTCATCGTGAGCCGGCAGTGGGACGCCCTTCCCTACACGGATGCGACGGGTCTTGCGCCCCGCAACCCGGCCGGCGTCGTCCAGCCCGGAGACGTCATCTGGCTCCGGTCGGGCTACTACGGCGATCTCGACATCACCGGCTACTACAACACCGCGGACATCACGCTCGCGGCCGCCGAGGGGCATGAGCCCCGCTTTCGGAGCGTCACGCTGCGCTCCGGCTCGCACTGGGTCTTGCGCGGGCTGCGCGTCAGCCCGGAGTACGCGCCGACCTACGAGCGGACCTCACTCATCCGGCTCGAGAGCCATGGCTGGCAGGGCCCCATTCACGACGTGACGGTCGAAGACTGCCGGGTGCAGTCGGTCGAGGACTCCGCCGCCTGGTCCGCTCAGGACTGGGACAGTCTCCCCTGCAACGGGATCGAAG
>CAZCER010000333.1:0-6167 GCA_964497385.1 uncultured Armatimonadia bacterium
AGGTCGGGCCGAACTCTGGGCGTGCCTGAATCCGGGCTCCCCCACCACGGCGGCGCTCGCCATGTACGAAGACGCGTGCATCGATCACGCCGAGGACGGCGTCCACGCGTCCGTCTTCGTGTGCGCCCTCGAGTCGATCCTGTTCGTCGAGCCCGACGTCGCCAGAGCCGTCGCGGCCGCGAGGACGTTCCTGCCCGAGAGTTCCGAGCTTGGCGAGTGCCTGGATGAGGTGCGACGCGCCCATCGACGCGGGCTCGCGCTGGTCGAGACCCTCAAACGCGTGGTCGAGGGCTGGGGCGAGGCCCCGCGCTCGCACGCCGTCCAGAACGGCGGCTACATCGCCCTCAGCCTGCTCTACGCCGCGAGCTTCGAGGACGCGATCCGCAACATCCTCACGTGCGGACGCGCGACCGAGGTCACGGCCGGGACCGTCGGCGCCGCCATGGGCATCGCTCGCCGCGCGCGAGGCGTCCCGACGGAACTGCGCGAGCGGCTGGCCGACGCTCTGCCCGTCTCTCCGCACATCACGGTCGACGCGTCCCTGGCGACCCACTCGGAACTGACCCGGCGCACCCTCGTCCAGACCAAGCGGTGGATTGAGGCTCGATGCCCGAGCGTCCTCGTCGCTGACGCGCTCTCGGACCTGGAAGACCTGGACCCTTCCGACCTAACCGACGTTGCGGCCGTGCACGAGACGCTGGAGCGGAGCCCCGCCGAGATCGTCTTCGCCCCGGGCGACGCGCGAGTCATCGTCGATTACCAGGGCGCGCCCACCATCGCCTCGGGAGGCAGCAAGACCCTCTTCGCCCGCGCGCTAACCGCCGACGGCGAGGAGGTCGAGGGCTCGCTCCGGCTCGAGCCGCCCGCCGGCCTCACGGCGGGGCCCAGTCAGCCGCAGCCGGCATGCCCCGGCGCCTATTTCCTCGTCTCGGCGCGGGGGCGCGAGGTTCAGCGTTCGAACGCGCTGACGCTCACGCTGACGCGTCCGAAGACGGAGGATGTGAGCGTCACGTTCCCTCTCGTCGCCGAGTCCTGTTGGTGGATGTGCGGCCCCATGGAGGGCGAGGGGCCCGAGGCTCTCCGCAAGGCGCTCGGGCCCGAGCGCGAACTCTCGAGCGCGGCGGTCTACGACGGCAGGGACAACACGCGGATCCGCTTCCGGAAGATCGCCTTCCCCGGCGCGACCCTCGACGTGGATCCCTTCTTCGGCGGACTTCCCGGCGTGTTGTACCTCGTCACGGACGTCGTCGTGTCCGAGGACGCGCGCGCCCGCATGGTCGCGCCCTGCACGTGCCCCCTGAAGGTCTGGCTGGATGGGCGGGTCGTGATCCGCGATGAGGAAGGCTGCGATCCGCTCGCGCCGAGCGAGGGCGCCGCGGCCGCCGTGCGCCTCGCGCCCGGCGCGCACCGCGTGATGCTCAAGATCGTGCGCGGCGCGGAGCCCGCGGCCGTCGAGTTCCACCTCACCGATCTCGACGGCCATCGGATGGTCGAGCCGTCGAACGCGACCTGGCAGCCGCTCTGAGCACCAATGGGGCTTTCACAGATGGCGTACGGAGGGTCCGCGCCGCGGTCCCTCCGTGTCCAGTCCACGACTCATTGTGGGGCGAGGTTCGTGAGGCGCGCGATGGCCCCTACTTCGTCTTGCGCCCCGCAGGCTTCTTCCCCGCGGGCTTCTTCGCGGCCGGCGCCTTCGCGTCGGTCTTGATCGGGTGCTTGCCCGCGCCGAGGATCGTCGCGATGTTCGCGGACGCGTCCATCCGCGGGGTGATCGCGCCGGACGCGGAGGTCATCAGCGTCGTGAAACCGGGACCGTGGCCCGCCTGCACGCACGCGCCGTGGCTGATGATCCCGATGCTGACCGCCCCGGTGCGGAAGATCCGGCCGTAGGAGTTGTCGGCGTCGAGCACCGCGACGATGTCGCCGAGCCTCAGGTCCGCGAGACCGTACTCCACAACGACGGTCTCGTCGAAGAGCTGAATGTCGTAGTCGCCCTGATAGGTCGTGTCGCTCCCGAGACCGGAGCCCATGATCTTCGCGGGGATGGTCTTCGCGACCGGGACCACGAGCGAGTCGCCCTCGCGCCGGATCGCCCACTTGGGATGGTCGAGCAGCTTGGGGTCGAGGCTCATCACCTTGACGTCCTCGAACTCCAGGAGATCGAGCCCCTGCCCGAACGTGTCGATGCGGATCGTGTCGCCGTAGGCGAGGGCCTCGATCGTCTTCTTCGGGAAGTCGATCAGGATGTGCTCGATCCCGCCGTGCTTGCCGGTCACGAAGCCCGTGTCGCCTTTGGCGTCTCCGGAAAGGACCGTGGCGACGTTCCCGATGCACGCGAGGAAGTTCGCGGCCGCGTTCCGGTCGCCGTCTTGGTTCTTGCTCGAGACGCACGGCTCGTAGTGGTCGGCGACCCAACCGATCGCGGGGTCGCCCACACGGAGGTTCTGGGTGATTCCCCCGATGCCCATCAATGCGTGGGGCCGGCCCTGTGGGTCGATGTTGTACGACCGCCTGCGGGCGGGATGGGAGGGCTGGACCTCCACCGGAACCAAGAGAAGCCGATCCGCGTTGGTGCGCAACTTGCCGCTCACTATGCTCCCCCTCTTCCGAACGCCGCGCGCCCGGATGTTGAATGCGATGCGCGGCGCACGCCGCGCTCCGCCTATGCTAGGAACGGGTTCGTCCTCAGCTCACGCTCGAGAGTCGTGTGCGACAGATGCCCGGGGAACACCAGCAGAGACGGGTCGAGCCGCGCGATCCGCTCGAGGCTGGCCCGGAGTTCGGTCTCGCTCCCGCCGGGCAGGTCGGTTCGCCCGACGCTCCCCGCGAAGAGCGTGTCCCCGGAGATCAGGATGCTCTCCCCCAGGAAACAGACGCTCCCCGGGGAGTGGCCGGGCGTGTGCATCACACGGAGGCACGCCTCACCGAAGCGGATCTCCTGGCCGTCGACGAGTTCCTCGTCGATCGTGGGCGCAGGCGGGATCGTGCCGAGGAACACCACGATGCCGACCTGCCTGGACTCCGCCATCTCGCGGTCGCCGGGGTGGATCGCGAGAGGGAGGCCCGTCTTCTCCTGCAGATCCGCGAAGCCCCCGATGTGGTCCGCGTGCCCGTGCGTCGCGAGGAGTCGGACCAGCTTCAGTTCCTCGGCCTCCGCGACCTCGAGCACCTCGTCGGCGTCCTCCCCGCAGTCGATCACGATGGCCTCACCCGTCGCCGCGCATGCGACCAGGTGGCAGTTCGCCTCCAGAGCGGTCTGGGTGAGGGTGAGGATGCGAACCGGGCCGTGTTTTGGGTCCTCTGTCATGTTGCGTCCGATCGGTAGTGGCGTCGGCTTGCCGCGCCCTGGTCTGGATCTTGGCCCATGGGCGCCGGACGCCGGCGCCCCGAGCACTCTACACCACGATGTTCAAGAGCTTGTCCTGCAGCCAGATGACCTTGCGGATGTCCTTGCCGTCGAGCTGCGCCTGAACGGGTCCGAGCTTCAAGGCTTGCTCGAGCACCTGCTCCTCGCTCGACCCGGGCGGCATGGCGACCGTCCCGCGCAGCTTGCCCTTCACCTGCACGGGGATCTCCAGCACGTCCTCGGCGAGCGCCGCCTCGTCATACTGCGGCCACGGACCGTCGTGGACGGTCGTCTCGTACCCGAGCGCCGCCCAGAGTTCCTCGGTGATGAACGGCGCGAACGGCGCCAGGAGCTTCACCAGCGTCTCCGCCGCGAAGCGGCTGTGGTCGTCCGCGTCCCGGATCGCGTTCCGGAGTTCCATCGTCGCCGCGATCGCCGTGTTGTAGCGGAGGTTCTCGAGGTCGTCGCCGACCTTCTTCACGGCCGCATGACAGGCGCGCAGCACCTCCGGCGACGGCTCCGTCTCCGTGATCCCGTCCTCGGTCACATGCTTGTGAACCCACTCCACGTAGCGGCGCATGCCGTGGATGCCTTGGTCCTGCCAGTCCGCGCCCTGCTGGAACGGTCCGCAGAACATCAAGTACAGCCGGAGTGTGTCCGCGCCGACCGACTCGAGGAACTCGTCAGGGTTCACGACGTTCCCCTTGCTCTTCGACATCTTCGCCCCGTCCTTCGTGAGAAGGGCGTGCGCGCGGAACTTCTTGAACGGCTCGTCGAAGTCGATCAGGCCGGCGTCGTGGAGAACCATGATGAGGAACCGCGTGTACATCAGATGCAGACACGCGTGCTCATTCCCGCCGATGTACATGTCCACCGGCAGCCACTTCTTGGTGAGTTCGGGATCCCACGCGACATCGGTCCGGTCCGCGCTCGGGTAGCGCAGGAAGTACCATGCCGAGCAGAGGAAGTTGTCCGAGACGTCCGTGTCGCGCTTCGCGGGGCCTCCGCACTTCGGGCACGGCGCGTTCACCCAGTCCTCGACGCGCGCGAGCGGCGGCCGCCCCGAGTCGTCGGGGCGGAAGTCCTCGAGTTCGGGCAGCACGACGGGCAGGTCCTTCTCCGGCACCGGGACCGTCCCGCAGGCGGGGCAGTGGATCATCGGGATCGGCGGACCCCAGTAACGCTGTCGGGAGATGCACCAGTCGCGCAGCCGGAACTCCACCCGCGGCGCTCCCATGCCCTTGGCCTCCAGCGCCTTGGTGACGGCGGTTTTGCCCTCGGCGCTCGGCATGCCCGTGTACTCGCCGGAGTTCACCATGACGCCCGGCTCGGTGTAGGCCTCGATGAGTTCGTGGGCATTCCCGTCCGGAGAGATCACCTCGACGATCGGCAAGCCGTGCGTCTTCGCGAACGCGAAGTCCCTGACATCGTGGCCCGGGACCGCCATGATCGCGCCCGTGCCGTAACCCATCAACACATAGTCGGCGATCCAGATGGGCGTACGCGCCCCGTTCACGGGGTTTGTCGCGAAGGCGCCGGTGCTGACGCCCGTCTTCGGGCGATCCTCGGCCACGCGCTCCTCGTTCGTCGCCTGCGCGCACTCCTCGCGGTAGCGCGCGATGGCCTCGCGTTGGCCCTCGGCGGCGATCGCGTCCACGAGCGGGTGCTCCGGCGCGAGCACCATGTACGTCGCGCCGAAGAGCGTATCGGGCCGCGTGGTGAAGACCTCGATCACCTCGTCGGAGCCCTCGACCGCGAACCGGATCGTCGCTCCCTCGGAGCGCCCGATCCAGTTCCGCTGCGCCGTCTTCGTGATCTCCGACCAGTCGATGACGTCCAGGTTGTCGAGCAGCCTCTGCGCATAGGCGGTGATGCGGAAGAACCACTGCTCGAGGAAGCGCTGCTCCACCTGCGCGCCGTCGCGCTCGCACGCGCCCTGGATGACCTGCTCATCGGCGAGAACCGTCTTGCACGACGGGCACCAGTTCACGGCCGCGGCCTTGCGGTAGGCGAGACCGCGTTCGTGCATCTTGAGGAACACCCACTGCGTCCAACCGTAGTAGGAGGCGTCCGTCGTGCTAACCTGCTTCGTCCAGTCGTAGCGCGCTCCGATGCGCTTGAGCTGGTTCTCGCGGAAGTTGTGGATGTTCGACGCGATCAGCTTTGTCGGGTGAATGCCCCGCTGGATCGCGAAGTTCTCGGAGTGGATGCCGAACGCGTCGAACCCGATCGGCTCGAAGACGTCGAAGCCCTGCATGCGGCGGAAGCGCCCGTGGATGTCCGCGCCGGTGAAGGCGTAGACGTTCCCGACGTGCAGACCCTCGGCCGACGGATACGGGAACATCATCAGGTTGTAGTACGGGCGCTTCGCGGCGGCCAGATCGAGCGCGTGATCGCCACGCTCTTCCCAGATCGCCCGCCACTTCGCCTCTACAGCCCGATGGTCGTATCTCACTTCGGTCACCTCATTCACGCCGCGTTGTACGAACGCCCTATTCTAGCAGAGCCGCGCGAAGTCGGAAGGACCCGCCCTCCCGCGGCCGAAGCCCCTCTTGATGGCTTGCCGGAGGAGGACCCGAACATGCTGACTCTCACGACCCTCGCCGTTGCCCTCGCGCTCGCCCCCGCCGACCCCTGGCCCTTTGGAGTTTGCGCCCACCTCGGCAGAGGCGACGAGCACGGCCAACTGATCGAGGAACTCGACCTCATGCGGGCGGCCGGCGTCGGCTGGGCCCGCGCGGACTTCACCTGGGGCGATTTTGAGCCCCGCGACGGCGAGTGGCGCTTCGACAACTACGACCGCGTCGTCGCCGAGGCCAAG
>CAZCER010000334.1:0-6162 GCA_964497385.1 uncultured Armatimonadia bacterium
CACCGACCACATAGGTGTCACTGTCGTCCACACTGAAGTCCATGTCGTACATCATCCCGCAGGTCACATAGCGGATCACCCCGGGCCCCGATGGCGACTCGGTGCAGTCAAGAGTCGCCTCCGGCGGGACAGTCCACCCCTCGGGTAGCTCGGGAATGGGATCTACGGGTTCAGTTACCTCCTGAGCGCTCGCCACCTGTGCGACGATGCAGAGAGCGACGAGAGCCGTTGACAGCGCACCACAGGCCCACCTCATGCACATCATCCTCCCTGTGAGTCAAAGAAGCCCGGCGACAGGCTATGGCGCCGAGATCAGTAGAAGAGGAAGCCTGTCGGCCGACAGGCGTAGACGGGCATGTCCCGCGAGGCCCCACGCTCGTAGAGGTCCTCCGGAACCGACCGCACCACCCACTCGCCGGTGGCCTGGTCGCGCGCCCCGTACTCCAGACACGGAAGCAGCAGCAGCTCATACGTCATGCGGAACCGCACGATGGGATCATCTCCCACGGCGTGCCACGGGATGCGCTCCCCATCCTGAACCATAGGGTCGGGGGCCCCGGCGGAGATCACGCGCACCGGACGCTCTCTCGTGACCGCATCGAGGGCCGGCCGGTCGGCCTCCGTGAGTTCGGAGTACCGCCCGGTCCAGCGGGACAGGAACAGCTCAGCCCGAAGGGGGAGCGTCTCGGCAAGGCCGGGCCGCGACGCAAGGGCCTCACCGACGACGACGTCGGCTCTGCGGGACAGTTCATCGATCGCGGCATACGGCGCCTGGCGCCCAAGCGCCCGGCTCAGCACCGCGCTCGGGCTCTCTCCTGGCGCGTCCCAGAGGTCCGAGTCAGCTCCCGCGGTGCTGGCGGGCGCGGCGCGGCACGACATCAGAAGCGCCTCCAGCGCGTCGCTCCAGGCGACCGCGCCTCCGCGCGCCACCACCACGTACCCGCCCAGGCGATCCGTGACGCGCAGCGACGCTCCCGATGTCTCGCACGCCGCTTGCGTGACTTCGGCGACGCTGCGCCCGTGCAGGTCATCCAGACGCACCGTCGCGCCCGAGGCGGCCAGAGCCTCCTGCAGCCCCGATATCCATGCATTCCCGACCGGCAACCCCTCGAGACGATTGCGCGGGAGCCGCTTCCAGTTGTTCAGACTTGCGGCCTCGACCGGCGGGGGCTCCGAAGGCCACACAAGGCGCCCGTCCGGCCCAAGCTGCACGCTTCCCGGCGGAGGGTACGCCCCGTATAGAACGCTCGATGCGTAGGCGGCGCCATCTTCCGGCGCCTGCATTGTCACGATCTCCGGGAACAGGTCTAGACGAGCCAGAATGTGTTCCGCGTGCCGCAGGTCGGGCACAACGCTCGCGGCCTCGGCTCCGACGGCCTCCGCCATCCTGAGAAGTTGCTCGCGCCAAGTTGTGACGTCGACCCACGCGCCTGCGCGGAGCGGGCTGAGAACGTGCTCCGGGAACTGCTCGACAACGGCAAGAGCCGGCTCAGTGCGCCTGCGCTGCTCCGCGCCGGCGGTCAGAGGATCGGGCGGACTCACGGGGCCGCGAGGGTGGCACGCGTAGCGCACCCCGCCAGCGGTCTTGCGCGTCACAAGCCGAGGTTCGCCCGCCTCCGGGGCGAGGAACGGCCGCAGTGTGTTCCACGGGTCGGCGCGCACTTCGGGCGTGTCCACGCACACACACACAAACGGCGCGGCCAGAGGGTCTTCAGTGGGGGTCTCCGTCGCGACAGGCGTCCCTTCGCCCGCTCCGAACGGGTCGTCGTCCTGCGCCAGCCCCGGCGCGGCCATGACCCACTGGAGCAAAGCGCCAGCCCAGAGGCAGTGACAAACCATCCGTACACCCATTGCCTACTCCCATCCTCAGTTGCACCTATCCCGCCGCTCACCCGACACATCGGAGCGGCGAGGACCAATAACGAGTATACCCCCCCCCCCCCCCCGATTCGTGTCAATACGTGGTACCGGACGAATCTCCGAGCCATCGGGTTCCATCCCCGCACGTACGCCGGCCAGAGGCCCGAGCGGCGGGCACGCCGCCTAGGAGAGCCAGCGGTAGCGCGACAAGCAGAGCAGATCGCATGAGAAACCACTCCATCCTTTCGGTGGGCGCTGCGAGCGTCTTGATCGGGACGCATCCGAGATCAGTAGAGGGTTGCGCCAAAGGAGAGGCACGAGTAGACAGGCAGGTCCCGCGAAGCGCCGAGTTCGTCGTACACGGCGTCCGGCACGGGGCACGGAGCACGCCGTCCGGTGAGAGGGTCCACCTCGCTGTACTCGCCGCAGGGGACGAGCAGGAATCGGTACGCCATTCGGAACTCCAGGGTCGGGTCGCCGCCGAGGTCCCGCCAGCGGTACTGGAGTCTGCCGGGATCGCCGCCTGCGGATGCGTTCTCGAGCGTCTGTTCCCAGATCAGAGGGTCCAGAACCGCCTCAAGCGCGGTCCGATCGGCAGGAGGCAGCTCCGACAGGAGCCCGCGCCACCGGCTGATGAACAGGCCGGACCGGATAGGCAAGCGAGCCAGAAGAGCGGGCCAGGCGCTCGACGGGTCGCCGAGAAGGGCGTCCACCTCGGCGGACACCTCCGGCGCGCGGGAGTTCCCCGCCTGCTTCTCGAGCGCCCGAGAGAGGCGCTCCGAAGGTGCGTCGACGCCAATGCCCCAGACACGGGTCTTGGCGTCACTGTCCCAGAAGGGCCGCGCCCAGGCGGAGAGGAGGATGGCCTCCAGCGCGTCGCTCCATTGCACCTCGCCTCCGCGGCAGGCCAATCGCCGCGAGGCAAGGTCCTCGGTCAGCCGGATCGTGGCCCCCAAGCCATCGCATGCCAGCGTGACCACCTCGCTCAGCGTCAGGCCATGGAGTGCGTCGAGACAGACCGTCTTCCCCGAAGCGGCAAGCGCTGCATGCACGGGCGGCAGGCACGCGCGCCCCACCCACTCGGCGTCGGCTCGCATCAGCGGAAGCGCGCACCAGCCATCCCCGATGTCAGGGTTCGCTGTCGACCGAGTCCAAGTCACGCTGCCGGCGCGGTCAATCTGCACAAGGTCGACGGAAACCGGCGCGGAGGTCATGAAACTCACCATGATGCACGCCCCGCCCTCCTCGGCGGACTGGGACAGCACGACCGTCGGCGAGGGATCCACGCGCGCGACAATGGGTAGGGAAGGCTGAGGACCCAACAACTCGGACAGGCGGTCACGCGCGGCGCTGAGGTTCGTCCATCCACCGCCCGCCATGGAGGAACGGAGATCGTCGGGTATGGCCCGGAGAACCGTCACGGTCGCGTTCATGCGCTTGCGGTGCTCGGCTCCCACCGTCTCCGGACTCGGTTCGACGACGGGCGACTGTGGAGCCGACGCATACCGGATGCCGGCGGGGCTCTCGTAGACCGCGAGCCGCGCGTCGCCGGCTTCACCCGACAGGCGCGTTGCGATCGCGTCCCATATGTCGACGCCACTGCCTCGGGACTCTTCAAGCACACAAAGGAACGGGGCCGAGCACGGATCCTGCGCCGCGGCAACGGCGGAGATCTGTGACGCGGCAAACACCGCCAAGACCGAGAGACACAACGAGAACCTGGCGATCGTCATAGCGCTGTCCCCCCTCGTAGCGGACTCAAGTGGTGGGATCATGAGCGTCTCGCAAGCGGAGTGCGGAGGGGTCCGAAACCGACCTCGCAAGACGGCAACAGGGCGCGACCGTTGCGACATGTGGGCTCGGCAGGGGCCGATTGGGGGCCTCCGCATTGGCGCACGATTGCTCAGTAGAAGGTGAAGCCTGTGGGCACGCATGAGTAGACAGGTAGGTCGCGCCTTGCTCCGCGTTCGTACAACGCGTCAGGAACGGGTTGCGGCGCCCACTCCCCGGTGGCTCGGTCCACGTGACCGTACTCGACGCACGCGAGAAGGAGCAAGTCGTAGGTCATGCGGAGTTCAACGATCGGGTTCTCGCCTGTGTCATGCCAATGAACCAACAGGCTGCGCGCCGGCTCGGGGTTCGCGCCGCTCGTCTGAACGCACCGCGGCGGGGGCGGGGTGAGCAGGGCGTCGAGGGCCGCACGGTCCGCGGCGGGGAAGTCGGAAAGCCGCCCGCACCATCGAGTTCGGAAGAGTTGGGGTTGGATGGGCAGCGTGTTGAGGACCTCCGCCCGGCGCGTGAAGCACTCGCACACGATTGAGTCCACTCGATCGGACAACTCGGGAACCGGCGCGCGGAGCGCCTCTCTGGCAAGCGCGGCGCTCAGTGCTGCGTTCGGGTCGCCGGCCCGAATCGTCCACACGTCATCGCCCACCTGTTCGTCTCGACGCGGGGCCGCCCACGCCGATGCGACAAGCGCCTCCACCACGTCGGCCCACCTGACCTCACCTCCCCGGGCCAGGACGAGCAGCCCCCCGAACTCGTCGCTGAGCAGCATCCTCTCTCCCGAGGCCTTCTCCGCTTCGGCGACAACCTCCGACACGCACCGCCCGTGCAGGCTGTCGAGCCTGACGGTCCCACCGGATCGGGCCAATGCGTCGTGCAAGCGGCACGACGCCACTGAGCCCACCGCAACTGACTCCTCGCGCTCGACGACCATCCGCTCCCACTCGTTCAGTCGCACGCCTTCGATCGGCGAGAGCAGTGCGGGCCAGAGGACGCGGCCGGCTGCATCGATCTGCACGCTGCCTGGCGGAGGCGCCGACCCGTACAGGCGGCTGGATGCATAAGCGCCTCCGTCGGTCGGAAGCTGCCGGGTCACGATCGCGGGGTAGATGTCCAGGCGGCCCAGGATCCGCACGGCCCGAGCGACCGCTTCGCGAGCCGTCTTCGCTCCCGAATCCGCCTCTGAGTAGGCATTGAGCACACTCTCGCGCAGTGGTGTGAGGTCGACCCACTCCCCGGCGCAGAGACTTTGCCGCGCATCGTCGGTGAGAGATTCGAGGAGCGGAAGGACGCGCTCGGTGGCCTTGCGATGCTTCAGGCCGATGGTCTCCGCAGGGACAGGAACCAGCGGCTGTCGGGCTTTCGACGTGTAGTGGACGCCCGCCGGAGTCTCACGCGGTACGAGACGCGGTTCATCGGGCTCCGCGTCCAGGTAGCCCTGAAGCGCACCCCAGGGGTCCTCCCTGACCTGCGGAGAAGCCCAGAGGACACACACAAACGGCGCGGCCAGAGGGTCTTCAGTGGGGGTCTCCGTCGCGACAGGCGTCCCTTCGCCCGCTCCGAACGGGTCGTCGTCCTGCGCCAGCCCCGGCGCGGCCATGACCCACTGGAGCAAAGCGCCAGCCCAGAGGCAGTGACAAACCATCCGTACACCCATTGCCTACTCCCATCCTCAGTTGCACCTATCCCGCCGCTCACCCGACACATCGGAGCGGCGAGGACCAATAACGAGTATACCCCCCCCCCCCCCCCGATTCGTGTCAATACGTGGTACCGGACGAATCTCCGAGCCATCGGGTTCCATCCCCGCACGTACGCCGGCCAGAGGCCCGAGCCCATCCGAACACGCTTCGCGGGTAGGGACTTCCGCCCCACCCCCCGAACTAACCGAAGCACTGACCGACGGACGGTCCGGAGGTACGCACCATGAAAGCGTTCATCACCGGAGGAGCGGGCTTCCTCGGGTACCATCTCGCGCACTACCTGGCGGGCAAGGGCGACGCGAGCGTTCTCTACGACATCGCCGACGCCGATCTCTCGGAGTACCCCGAGGGGACCCTCTCCGTGAAAGGCGACATCCGCGACTCGGAGGCCCTCTCGGCGGCCCTTCAGGAGCACAAGCCCGACATCGTCGTCTTTCCCACCGAGACTGACCATGTCGCCGCCGTGCTCAAGCTCGCCAACGAGCACCGCATACCCGTGACTCCGCGCGGCGGCGGCACCAACGTCAGCGGCGGTTCGGTCCCGATTCGCGGCGGAATCGCCCTGGTCATGACCCGCATGAACCGCATCCTGGCCATCGACCCCGGCAATCTCTCCGCCCGAGTGCAGGCCGGCGTCGTGCTCATGGACCTGCAGGTCTCCCTGGCCCGCCAACGGCTCTTCTTCCCTCCCGATCCGCAGAGCTTCCTCGGCGCTACTTTGGGCGGCATCATCGCCGAAAATGCCGGCGGGCCCGTCTGCCTCAAGTACGGCGTCACGAAGCAGTACATCCTCGGGCTCCAGGCCGTACTCCCC
>CAZCER010000335.1:0-6148 GCA_964497385.1 uncultured Armatimonadia bacterium
GACCGGGCCGCCCGCGTTTTACTGCATCTGGCCCGCCGAGGGCGTGGCGGCCATCCCGATCCTGGTGGACAACCGGAGCGTGGGCTCCATCCTGGTGATCGCCGATCCGGACGATCCGCACGCGAGAGCGCCGTCGCCCGAGGAACTCGTGGGCATCCTGAGCGAATTCGCGCCGCATGTGGGCAACGCGGTGCGGAACGCGCATCTCTACACCGACGTGCAGGTTCGGACGGCCCAGATGTCGGCGCTCTACTCGGTGGGGCGGACGATCAGCGCGGTGCACGAACTCCAGGCGCTGCTGGACACGATCGTCGAGTCGGCGGCCACGATCACCGGCGCGCGGCGCTGCTCGCTGATGATCCTTGATGAGGCCGAGGGCGTGCTGCGCATCCGCGCGGCGCGCGGCGTGCCGGAGTGGATCCAGAACAGCGGGGTGGCGCGACTGGGCGAGGGCGTCGCGGGCTATGTGGCGGAGGTCGGAGAGCCGCTGCTCATCAGCGACATCCGCCTGGACCCGCGCTTCGATCCGCGCATCGAGTCCGTCTACTATGACAGCCATTCGCTGCTGTCCGTGCCGCTGATCATCCACGGCACCCCCCACGGCGTGCTGAACATGAACGACAAGGTCTCCGGCCGGCCGTTCACGCAGAGCGACATGGAACTGGCCGTGCTCCTCGCGAGCCAAGCGGCCGTGGCGATCGACAACGCCTATCTCTACGAGCAACTCCGCACGCTCGCGGCCACGGACTCCCTGACGCGCCTCTACAACCACCGCCACTTCATGACCCATCTCGACTCGGCCATGAAGCAGGCGCGCCGCCACAACCGCGCGCTGAGCGTCCTGATGCTCGATCTCGACCACTTCAAGCGCGTCAACGACACCTACGGACACCAGCAGGGCGACCGGGTGCTGCAGGCCTTCGCCGCGGTGATGCGTCGCACCGCACGGGATGAGGACGTGCTCGCGCGCTACGGCGGCGAGGAGTTCGCGGCCATCCTGCCGGAGACCGATCTGGTTGGCGCGAGCCGACTCGCCGAGCGCATCCGCAACCGCGTCGCGGAACTGCGGTTCCGGCATGGCTCGAACGTGGTGCAGGTCACGGTGAGCGTCGGCGCGTCGCACATCTCCGATGACGTTCGGAGCGCGGAGGAACTCGCCGACTACGCCGACCAAGCCCTCTATCAGGCGAAAACGGCCGGACGCAACCGCGTCATGGCTCGCCTCGCCGACGGCCGCTTCGTCAGCGCGGAGGAACTCACTCGCGCGGACGACCGACGGGCGCGGCCTTCGGCGGGATAGCCCGCAACCGCCGTGGGGCCGGCCTTTGCAGCCGCGTGAGAGCGCTCTCTGACCTTGCCGCAAATCACGAAACGATGGTACTCTAGGCACTGGTGATGAGAATGCGTCCGATTGTGAAAGCGCTTTCTGCAGGGTTGTGCTTCGCTGTTTTGGGCTCCGCGTGCGCCTTCGGGCAGGAGGTCCGCGTGCATGCCGTCGTCGACGTCTCGCACGACTTCACCTTCTACTTCGACGGGCGGTTCGGCGGCCAGTATGTGGAGCCCGCCGGGGGCGTGGGCGTGCAGAACTGGGGCACGCTTCACAAGTGCGACCTCACGAACGCGAACCTCCTGGTGCTGCAATCCGGCCCGTCGCCGTGCGCCTACACCGACGAGGACATCGACGCGATCGAGGCGTTCCTGAGCGCGGGCGGCGGGGTGGTCCTGTTCGGGGACCACGCGCTGTTCCGGGATGAGACGGAGTACCACCCGAACGCGGTCGCGCGGGCGTTCGGGGCGGAGTTCACGGAGCAAGCGGCCGAGGCGCCGCTCGCGCCGGCGGCGGCGCTTGGCGCGGACGAACTCACTTACTACGGCGGCCGGACCGTCGAACTCGCGGAGCCGGGCGCGTGGACGGTGCTCGCGACGGACGCGGCCGGGCGCGTGGTCATGGCGCGGCGGTCAGTCGGAGAGGGTAGTCTTCTGGTGTGCTCGCGCGGGCTGTGCGGGCAAAACCCGGATGCGAGCGATCCGATCAATGACGCGGTGTGGCAGCCGCTCCTGCGGGACCTCGCGCGCGGGAAGACGGTCGACCCGGCGCGCACGCCCGAGAGCGTGTGGCCCGAGAACGAGACGGCGCGCGGCGGGCTGAAGATCCGGTGCTCCGATTACATGGAGCCGTACGCGAACGTGATCTTCGACGTGTACGCCAAGGAGATCCCCGTGATGGAGGCGATGCTCGGCGTGCCTCCGTCGGAGGGCATGATGACGAGCCTCCTTCTGCTGCCCACGGGCGGCGGAGGGTTCTCGAGCGGCGACACAATCGGGTTGGGTGTTTTCTGGGGCGGCTTCCCGGACGAACTCTACGGCATGATCGAACTCATCGGGCACGAGGGAACGCACTCGTGGGTGCTGCCGTTCGCGGAGCCGATGTGGAACGAGCCGATCGCGACGTACGTGGGGGCGCTCGTGGGCGTGGAGATGGGCTTCGCCGAGGAGGGCCGGGCCTGCATCGAGCGCACGATCGAGAACGGCCTGAAGCACGACCCCGACATGACGAAGTTCGACATCGCCTACGGTGAGGACGTGCCGAACGCGGTTCACTGGGGCAAGGCGTTCTGGCTCTTCGAGCAACTCCGCGCGGAGAAGCCGGACTTCCTGAAGCGGTATTTCCAGGCGAAGCGCAGCCTGATGGACCCCGCGAAGCACGACGCCTACACGCCGGATGACTGCATCGCGGTGATCAGCGCGGCCATGGAGCGCGACCTCTTCGGGTGGTTTGCGGAGCATGGCCTGACCGTCAGCCCCGAGAAGACCACCGTACCGATGGAGTGGTAGCGCGTAGGTGCATTCCGGCTACACACTCCGCCCTCCGGCAAGCGGCATCGCGCCATGCCGCCCCGGTTGCCAAGTGCAGGGCGAGCGTATACGATGCGAAGAGGGAATGGAGGTGCTCCCGATGATCGAAGACGCCACGCACGATGACCCGCATCCGCTCGGTCTCAGGGCGCGCCTCGCCGCATGGGTCGGGGCTGTCCGTCACGTCTGCGAGGATGTGTCCGACACCGTCACCTCGTGGTGGATCGCCCGCTTCCCAGGTGGGCCGTCGGTTCCCGCGGAGGACGTGAAGCGGCGCTACGGCCTCTAGCCATCGATGCCGACCTACCGTCTGGAGTATGCCCCCAAGGCCATCCGCCAACTCGACCGGCTGGCGGCTTCGGTTCGCGCGCGGCTGATGGCTCGCGCCGACGCCCTCGCTCTGGACCCTCGGCCCGCCGGCGCCAAGAGGCTCGCCGGGAATCCGCCCCGCTACCGTGTTCGGGTTGGTAACCACCGGATCGTGTACCGCGTCGAGGATGAGGTGCTCCTCGTCCTGGTCCTTCGCGCCGGTCCCCGCAAGAGCGTCTACAAGGACGGGTAGCGCTTGCCCTGGCTTCCGAGACTGCGGCGGCGGGACGCTGGGCTTGTTCTGCGCGGGGCACGGCGCCTCCCCTACCCTTCCGCGGCTCCTTCCTCGGGCGTTCGTTCCGGCGGCATGGCGTCTGCCTGCCCCTTCTTCGCCCGCAACTCAGCCAGCACGTCGTCCGGAAGACCCTTCGCGTCCTCCCAGTCTAGGGCCTGGCTGAGGTCGGGGATGTTCCTGGCGCCGGCGAAGTCGGCGCCGGAGAGGCCGGCACCCCGCAGCCCAGCTGCCTCGCATGCCCGCCATCGCTCGCGCGAAGCCCAGAACGGGCAGACTCAGACCTCCCGACCGTCTGTGGTGGCTGGGGCTGCCGGGGTGTTCGGGAAGCCTCTTGCTTGTGCGAAACAGACCAGGTTGGGGCGCTGGATGCGGAATGCGCCTGCAGGGGCACGCACGGGACAGGAGCGGGGCAGAGGAACAACCACGGTCTGGAGGGTCCTGTCCCGGAGCGCTGAACACAAGACATTGGCCGGTGGCGAAGCAGAGCAGAGAGGATGCCTGACATGCGTGAGGTCTGGGACGCGGACTATGTGTCGAACCTGCCTGAGATTGACCCCTACTGCAAGAATGCAGGTGTGGTCATGCTGTGTAGGGGTAAGGACCCGTGCTTCTCCTCGCTACGCAATGACGCCGAATCGTGGTTCGCGCAGCTGCCGGAGACTGCCAAGCCTGACATCAGGCAGCGCCTACGGTCCGACGATGACGGCCAGTTCGACGGCGCTCTGTGGGAGGTCTTCGTCCATCACTGGCTTAAGGAGCACTGCCACTTCGCTAGTGTCGAGAACCACCGCGAAGTAGGCAAGGGACGTCCTGACTGGCACGCCAACGGCGCTCCGCTTGTGGACCAGCTCATCGTCGAGTGCTACGCCCCAACTCCACCCAAAGTGACCGTGGCCGAGGATCGCTTCTTTGAAGAACTGCAGCGCCAGTGCATGCACGCTCTACCGAAGGGCTGGCTCCTCTCCGTAGCGGCACGGTCGGAGCCAGGAGACAAGAGCGACGCCGAGCAGATCGTGCGCAGCATACATGCGTGGCTTGACAGCGTGCCGGAACCGGGTGACCGCAATGAGTTCTGGTCCGGCGACCACTGCATCTCGGTGAGCATCATTGCCACCACCGACGAGGCGAAGGAACTGCCGTCCGGTATCGCATGTGGGTCTCCCTCTGTCGCTCCATGGGCTCGCCGCAGGACAAGGGCACGCCTCAGTACGAAGTGGTGAGGGCCATGAAGAAGAAGGCACGGCTGTTCACGGGTGCTGTGGAAGCTCCGTTTGTGCTCGCCGTTCGCGACGAAGGACGAGCCCTTGGGGATGACGAGAGCTGGTTGACCGTCCTCTACGGACCCATGTCCGTGTCCTTTGTGCGTGATCTCAACACCGGCCGCGTCGGCCCTGGCCCCATCAACCCCCGCCAGGGCGGGCTGTTTCTCCAACTGCATCGTGATACTGCGCTCCGGAAGACTCGTGGAGTTGAGCGCACGCGGCTCTCGGGCGTGCTGGCCGGACGCATACGCTGCATGGAGTCCGCCTACTCCTTCGACTTGACGCTCTACCACAACCCGTACGCCGCCCATCCAGTGAACCCTATGGGGTTCCCCACCGCGCGACAGTACGTCCCTCGACACAAGACTAGCGAACTCGAGTGGATGGAGCCCCGGGCTGGCTCAGGGACCGAGTAAGGCGCCAGCAGAAAGCCGTCCCAGCCGACTCCCAACCCCAGGTTCCGTGCCGTCCTCACGAAGGACTTCCCGGCCTCGGCGAAGACGCGACCGGTGCGGCGTAGGGCCCACCCGCGATCCTGGCACGAAGCCGGCGGCTCTGACAGCGCGACGAGCCTCCGCTGCGCGCTCCCGATCGCGCCTTGGCGTAGGTGCATTCCCCTCTTCCGCGAACTCCTCGTGGGGTGGGACGGCGGAACAGGGGAATGCGATGCACACGGGCATAGCCTGCACGGCGCTCCTGCCGCTTGCCTGCTTCGCCGCATGGGCCGACCTTCCTGAGGTCACCCCGGCGGGCGGGTTCACGGTCACCGTGGTTCCGGGCGAGGTGGAGGTCGGCGGGAAGACCGTGGTCCTCGGTGAAGCGACCACGCTCGAGGTGGAACCGCCCAAACTCATCGTCGTGGAGGCGGAGCGCTACGCGGACCTCCCGGTCTACAACCCCGATGCGGCCCCCTGGACCAAAGGCAGGCCTCTCGCCGGCGTCTGGACGCAGGAGACCACCGCGGCCGACATGCTCGACCCCGACAGCGTCGCGGTGCGTCCTGAGGGAGGCGGAGCGCCCCTCGTGCGCGGGACCGACTATGAGTACGACTCCCGCTGGGGAACCCTCGGCCGCGTCGAGGGAGGCGCGATCGCCGCAGACGGCGCCGTGCTCATCGACTACCGGTACGGGGTCTGTCGGATCGACTCCATCGTCGTGGACTCCGACGGCAACGTGACCCTCGTGCGCGGGACCTCGCACGTGAACGTCCCGCGCGCGCCGGAGATACCGGCCGATTCCGCACGCATCGCGAACGTGTGGGCGCCGGGGCGCCTCACCGAACTGGGGCCCGCGAACCTGTTCCCGATCGTCGAGCCGGAGTACGTCAGCCCGCCGCGCACCGGGCCCTCGGTCGCCGAGACGCTCCTCCCCGAGACACTCCGGAAGCTCCGCGCGGGGGAGCACGTGACCGTTCTCGCCTGGGGCG
>CAZCER010000336.1:0-6115 GCA_964497385.1 uncultured Armatimonadia bacterium
GCGGAGTCCAGTAACAGAAGTAGAGGACGCCCTTCGCGCCGTAGGCGATGGAGGCGTTGATCTGCCACCGGAGCTGCGCTTCGGTCGGGTCGGTGTGCGGGCCGAAGGGCATCGTGTTGAAGAAGTTCCAGAACGGGATGCCCGCGCGCAGCGAGTGCTCGCGGAGGACCTCCAGGTTCGCGAGGTAGCCGTCGCGGTTGTCGGCGTCCGGGCGCATCAGCGGGTAGTGGTCCATGCAGAGCACGCCGGGCCGGACCTCATCGACGAAGCGGCGGACATGCTCGTCGTACGTCTCGGTCCCGAGCTGAGCGGGGCTCGCGTAGTTCGGGAAGAGGTTGATGTAGGCGACGCGGCCCGGCCGAGCGGCCTGGATGGCGTCGACCCGGGCGCGCAGGGCCGCGAAGCGCCCGGCGTTCGGCTCGTCGCGCACGGCGTAGCCCCAGCACGCCGGACCGTCGGGGAGGTCCTCGGGCGGCGACTCCTCACCGGCCCAGACGATGGCCTTCATGCCGAGGCGCTCGCAGAGTTCGAGTTGACGCACGGCCTGCTCCGGGGTGCGGGCGCCGAAGCCGCCGAGGACGAGGGTGAAGTTCGCGTCCGCGATCTCCTGGTAGCGGAAGTCCCAGTCCTCCGAGGCGGGCGGGTCCACCCAGAACCCGATGGCGAAGACGTCCTGCTCGAACGCCTCACACGTTCCCGCGCCGAGCACACCGGTGAGAAGCCCCACTCCGAGAGCACACGCGCTACGTCGACCCATGATGCGTCGCCTCCCATTCGCTCAGGGAGTTCGGCGACGGGCGGCGGGCTCCTACCTCACGGGATCGGGACTCCCCCCAAGAAGAAACCGGCGGCCCCCGCGAGTGCGGGAGCCGCCGGGAGTCCTTAGGCGAGCGCTACGTCAAGCCGCGCCTACCACTTGTCGTTGCCCCAGGAGCCTTTACCGAAGCCCCAGGGGAAGTTGGCGCCCTGTTGACCGAGGTTGTTGCCGCACAGGGCGTTGAACCCAACCCACTTCGCGTGGCCATCGAGGAGGCCGAGGTTCTGGCCGCCGTTGTGGCGCGCGTAGTTCGGGTCGGTGCTCCCCCAGCTCGCGTTGGAGCCCGCGATGCGCGGGCAGCCCCAGGTCCAGTCCCAATTGACAAGGCCACAACCGCAGTCCGCGATGAGGACGTCGACGGAGACCGTGTCCGCGGCGGCGAGCTTGTGGATTCCGGCGGTGGCAACGTCCGTGCGCCAGGCGTTCATGGCGCACTCGCTGTATCCATAGTTGTACACGAAGTCGGCCGGCACCCAGCCGCCGTTGATGTGGTCGGTGACCCGGCCGCAGCACCCGCTGCCGTTGGCATCGCCAAGGGTAGCGGCGCTTGGGCAGTTGAAGAGCTGCCAGTTCTTCATGTAGGGCTGCACGAGGACGAAGACGCCTTTGCGCGCCGCAGGATTGTTGTAGTACCCCGCAGGCGTACCGCTGCCGGTAGCCCCCGTGTTGCACCACGTCGGGGTGGCGGGGAGGCACTCGTCATAGTCCTGAGCGTAGGAGAGGTAGCCCGTCATCATCTGGCGCACGTTGGAAAGGCAGCTCGTCTGACGAGCCTTCTCCCGCGCCTTGGCGAAGACGGGGAACAGAATCGCGGCGAGAATGGCGATGATGGCGATGACCACGAGCAGCTCGATGAGGGTGAAGCCTCTGTTTCGCATCCTAACCCCTTCCATACCGCCTCTCCCCCCCCCGCTTGCGGTCGCGCTACTGGCCTGTCTTGCCGGCCGGCGGGGCGCCCGAGCCGGTTCCGCCGCTCTTCACATGGCTCTGCATCTCCTCGGGCGACTTGCCCTGAGCCAGGCCTTCACCAGCCTTCTTCTTGCCGCCGCAACCGGCAACCAAGATTGCCCCGACGAACAGGGCAACGAGAACCGCGCTGATGATGCGAATGGTGTTCACCTCCCTCCGCGCTGTCGCGGGCATGCACGTCCGTTGGCGCCTCTGCACGCGGATGGGGCCTCTCCACGCCCGCCCAGACGGGGCGAACGACTTACGGACGGGCCTACCGACGCGAGAAGAAGCATCGCCGTGGTGATGCCGCGGAATGTACCGCGTTCGCCGGCGCCCAACCAAGCCGACCGGCGTCACGACCGCGTACCACATTATGAACACTCTACCATAAACAGGAGCGAGTTCTTTTCGAGAGATCACGATTCCTTCCGAGCGACGCCCGCGGCGCCGCGATGAGTGAGTGCGCTGAGGTTTGGAGCAAGCCCCGAACGGGTAAATGGCCGATGGAGTTGTGCGTCTGGACTTCGCGTCGGCCGCGGGAGCCGCGCCGGCGCCCGAATGAAACAGAATCGGAGGAGTTCGGCACTGCTCCAGCGGAACACAAAGACGCGCTTCACACCCGCCCGGCGCCTTGGCGCCGGCGCGCGGGTGCTATAATCCGCGCCGCAGGAGAAACGGCCCGTGGAACGAACAGGTAGCCGGGGATCGTACGACGAACTCCCGGCTATTGCGCGTGTTGCCGAATGATGGAGGTCTGACATGGCCAGTTCGCGTCGGTCGTTCAACCAGCTTCTGATCGCGAAGGGCGTTGTGACTGAGGAGAAGCTGCGTGAGGCCTTGGCCGATGAGGATGCCGCCGGACGGCGCATCGAGGAAGTGCTGGTATCGAAAGGTCTGGCCAACGCGGTCGACGTGTACAAGGCCAAGGCCGAGTATCTAGGCCTTCGCTTCGTCGACCTCGAGAAGTTCGACATCGACGAGGACGTCGTCAACCTAATCCCCGGCGAGCTGGTGGAGCGCCTGAACATCATACCGCTGGCTCGGACGGCGAATGGCGAGGGTCTCGTCATCGCCATGCCCGATCCCTCGGACATCCTGGCGGTGGACGAGGCGAAGCGCGGGGCCAAGGTGGAGGTTGAGGCCGTCCAGGCCGTGCCTTCCTCAATTGAGGCCGCGCGCGCCCGGGTGTACGGCGTTCGGGACCAGGCCGAGCTGGATTCGGCCGTCAGTCAGCTCGCGGGGTCCGCGGCGCGACTCACGGATGGTCACGTGGCCCGCGCCGGCCAGGAACTCGAACTCACGGCCAAGATGTCGGGGTCGGAGGAAGACGTCGCGCGCTCCGCCCCGATCATCATGATCGTGAACAGCATCCTGAAGGAGGCCATTCGCCTCGGGGCCTCCGACGTGCACATCGAGCCCCAGCATGACAGCGTGCGCATCCGTTACCGCGTGGACGGCGACCTCATGGAGGTCATGAATCCGCCGAAGCACGTGCACGCGCCGCTGATCTCCCGCATGAAGATCCTCGCCGACATGGACATCGCCGAGCGGCGCGCGCCGCAGGACGGCCGCGTCCGCGTGCGGCTGGAGAACAAGCTGTTTGACCTCCGCGTTTCGACGGTTCCCACGATCGTCGGCGAGAAGTGCGTATTCCGCATCCTGGACCAGACCGACATTCTCGTCGGACTCGACAAGCTCGGCTTCTTCCCCAACATGCTCGCCCGGATGGAGAAGCTGATCTCGCAGCCGAACGGCATCCTTCTCAGCACGGGGCCGACGGGCCACGGGAAGACGACGACGCAGTACTCGGTTCTGCAGAAGATCTCGACGATCGACCGCAACGTGATGACGATCGAGGAGCCGGTCGAGTACCAGCTCCCCGGCATCAACCAGGTGGCCGTGAACCGCAAAGCCGGCCTCACGTTCGCGACGGCCCTCCGCAGCTTCCTCCGCCAGGACCCGGACATCATGATGGTCGGAGAGATCCGCGACCTCGAGACCGCGGACATCGCCATCGAGGCCTCGCTGACGGGTCACCTCGTGCTTTCGACTCTGCACACGAACAACGCCCCGTCCGCGGTCACGCGACTCACGGACATGGGCGTGGAGCCGTTCCTGATCTCCGCCTCGGTCATCGGCATCCTCGCGCAGCGGCTCGCGAAGCGGGTCTGCGCCAACTGCCGCCAGGAGTACACTCCCCCGAAGGACGCGATGCTCGGGTTCGGCTACGACATCGACAACCCGCCCGACGCGGAGCAGCGGTTCTACCGAGGCGCCGGCTGCGACATCTGTCGGCAGACGGGCTACAAGGGCCGGACCGGCATCTTCGAACTCATGGAGATCAACGCGGAGATCCGGGAGCTTGTCGTCCGGCGCGCTCCCCTCGCCGACATCGAGGACGCCGCGAAGCGCAACGGGATGGTCACCCTCCGAGACGACGCGTTCGCCAAGGTGCTCAACGGCACGACGAACGTCGAGGAGATCATCCGGAAGGTTATGACCGCCGGTTGGGACTAAGGCGCAACGCGGAACGAGACCCGGCGTCGCCCATGCTCTTCCGAGGTGGGCGACGCAAGTGTGAGTAACGCACGGACCGCGAGATCGCTCATCGATTACGGAACGGAGGGCCCTCGGCGCGAGGGCCGCCAGAAGGAGTGGATATCGAGATGACTTCCCCGCAGGGACCGGAACAGGGAACGCCGCAGCCGCAGGGGGCCGCGGGCGCCCAGCAGGCGGGCCGCAAACTCACCGCCCGTCCGGTCTCCAAGCCGCGCCCCGTCGCCGACCTGCACATCGACGAGCTGCTCGAGTTCGTGGTCGAGAAGAACTCCTCCGACCTTCACATCGCCGTGGATCTCCCCCCGGTCGTCCGGATCGACGGCGACCTGAAGCGGATGAACTACGAGCCGTTCACGGATCGTCACGCGCAGCAGATGCTCTACAACATCCTGCACGACGATCAGATCCAGCGCTTCGAGGAGTTTCTCGAACTCGACTTCTCGTACTCGCTTCAGAAGCGCGCTCGCTTTCGTGTGAACTACTTCCGCGACCGCGGCATGATCGCCGCCGCGTTCCGTCTCATCCCCGCGAAGATCCCGACGATCGACGGTCTGGGCCTTCCCCCCATCCTCAAGGAACTGGCGCGCCGCCCGCGCGGCCTCATGCTGGTCACGGGCCCGACGGGCAGCGGGAAGTCCACGAGCCTCGCCGCGGTCATCAACCTCATCAACGACGAGTTCTCGAAGCACATCATCACCGTCGAGGACCCGATCGAGTACCTGCACAGCCACAAGCGCTCGGTCATCAACCAGCGGGAGTTGGGGCAGGACACGCTCGCGTTCCAGAACGCGCTGCGCGCCTCGCTCCGCGAGGACCCGGACGTCATCCTCGTCGGTGAGATGCGCGACCATGAGACGATGGCCCTCGCGATCACCGCGGCCGAGACCGGTCACTTCGTCATGTCCACGCTGCATACGAACACGGCGGCGGACTCGGTCGACCGCGTTGTCGACGTCTTCCCCCCCGGCCAGCAGGAGCAGGTGCGCGTGCAGCTCTCGAACAACCTGGTCGCGATCGTGTCGCAGCAGCTTCTGCAGCGCGCGAACCAGCCGGGCCGGGTCTGCTGCATGGAGGTCTGCGTGGCGAACGCGGCCATCCGAAACCTCATCCGTGAAGCCAAGGCCCACCAGATCACCTCGATCATCCAGACCCACACGAGCATCGGCATGCAGACCATGGACCAGGCGCTCAAGGACCTCTACCAGCGCGGCATGATCACCTACGAAGACGCGATGGAGCGTTGCGTGAACCGCCAGGAACTCGAGAAGATGCTTCTGGTCGACGAGACTCAGTAAGCCGCACGGCCTTCCCTGGAGGGAGTGAAGTCGTATGCCCAGTTTCGCCTTTGTGGTCAAGGACGCCAACGGGCGCGAGGTCCAATCCTCGGTCGAGGAGAAGAGCGAGGAGACCCTCCGGCGGAATCTGCAAGCCAAGGGCTACACCGTCATGTCCATTACACGCACCAGGGCGGTGGGCGCCAAACGCAAGAAGGCGTCCATGTTCCGGCGCGTGAAGCTGCAGGACATGGCGCAGTGGTGTCGGCAGTTCGCGACCATGATCAACGCCGGCGTCTCGCTCATCCGTTGCCTGACGGTTCTCCAGGAGCAGACCACCAACCCCAACCTGAGGGCCATGATCGCCGACATACGCACCGAGGTCGAAGGCGGCAACTCGCTCTCGGGCGCCATGGCCAAGTACTCGCGGACCTTCTCAAACCTGGCCATCGGCCTCGTCCGGGCCGGTGAGGTTGTAGGTCGCACCTACGTGGGCGGCCGGGTCGCGCAGCAC
>CAZCER010000337.1:0-6093 GCA_964497385.1 uncultured Armatimonadia bacterium
GGGGAAGACGCCGACGGTCTCGCGCGTGTCGGACGGGTTCTCCGACTTGAACGTCTCGGACGCTTCGCTCCACTCGCCGTTGATGTAGTTCCTGCCGTGGATCGGCTCCATGGTCCGACACCTCCTGCGGAATGGCGGGCGCTCGCCCCCGTGGGGGGCGCCCGGCGGTCCCGGGCTTGGGCTCCCGTGGGCCCGGCCGCCCGAGCATCTTACCACGCCGCGCCGGAGCGACCGAATCATCCGCCGCCCGGGCCGCTCCAAGGTCAGTGGAAACGGCGGGACGGGGCGCGATCGGGCGCCACGAAAGGGAGATCCGAATGAAAGCTGGCATCGTCACGATCCTCTCGGTCGCGATGGCTCTCGCGGCCGTTCTATCGCTCGGAGCGCCAAGCGGGAGAGCCTTCGCGCAGGCAACGCTCGCGGACGCTCCGGGCTACGCGGTGGGTGCGCCGATCGTGCACGGGAACCTGGCTGTGTTCCCGCTGTACCGCACGGAGGGCGCCGATGAGACCGACTACCTGACTCTGGATGAGGGCCTGAAGGAGGGGACTGTCAGCGTCTCCGAGATGGGCGAGGGCGGCAGCGTGCCCACGCTTGCGGTCTCGAACGAGAGCGAGAAGCCGCTCTATGTGTGCGCGGGCGAGGTCTTCCTCGGAGGGCAGCAGGACCGCGTGTGCTCGCACGACGTGATCGTGAAGCCGGGCGAGACGCTCGACATCGAGGTCCACTGCGTCGAGCCCGGCCGCTGGCACGGCGAGGCGTCGTTCGGGGCGGCCGATTCGTTCGCCCTCCCGAGCATCCGGGCCCTGACTCAGAGCAAAACCGTGGGCGGGCAGAGCGCCGTGTGGGCGCAAGTGGGCGAGGAGAACGCGCGGTACGCCGCCGATGCCGCGACGACCTCGTTCCGAGAGACACTGACCTCGAAGAAGGTCGATGAGGCCGCCGAGTACGTCGAGGCGCTGGAGGCTCCGATCGCGGAGGACTCCGACTGCTCCGGGGTGGCGGTCGCCGTCAGCGGGAAGCTCGCCATCGTGGACGCGTTCCGCAACCCCGCCCTCTTCCACAAGCTGTGGCCGAAGCTCCTCAAAGCGTACGCCCTCGATGCTGTGGCGCCGGTGGAGACCGACGAGGCCGGCGCACCCGTTCCCGAGATCGGGCCGGCGGACGTGGCCGTGTTCCTTCGCGCGATCGAGGACATGGAGCAGCACGCCTTCATCACGGCGTCCGGCGGGTTCGCGACCGAGCTGACCAGTCCGCTCGGGAATCTGTTCGGCTTCGCCTACGGCCTGCCCGAGGGCACGGACTCGCAGCTTCTCGAACTCGCGGACCACGTGAACGTGATCGTGGCTCAGGCGCCGGTAGATGGCATCGGCCCGATGCGCCTCGAGGAAGGGCAACAGCTTCAGCAGGGGCCGGTGAACCCGAACGTGTGGTAGAACGTAGCGTGGCGCAGCCGCCCCGGCTGGGGACATCCAGGTCACAGCCTGGGCGGCTGTGCGGCATGGTCGTGTCCGGAAGGGGCGCCGTCGGTGATTCAGGATGCACGAGTGCGGCGACTGAACCGTCATCCCGACCGGTCCGGCGGATACGTTCTGTACTGGATGCAGGCGGCGCAGCGGGTGCGCGGCAACCATGCATTGGAGTGGGCCGTGCGGCGCGCGAACGAGCGTCGAGAGCCCCTCGTCGTCGTGTTCGGGCTCACGGACGGTTACCCCGAGGCGAACCTCCGGCACTACGCGTTCCTGCTGGAGGGGCTTCGTGAGGCGGCCGAGGCGTTGCGCGACCGGGGCGTCGCGTTCGTGCTCCGTCGCGAGGATCCGGACGCGGCGGCGGTGCGGCTCGGGGAAGATGCCTCGCTGGTGGTTGCGGACCGCGGCTACACGCACGCCCAGCGCGAGTGGCGCGCCCGCGCGGCGGAAGCCCTCGGGTGCTCGCTCATCGAGGTCGAGGGCGAGGTGGTGGTTCCCGTCGACGCGGTGTCGTCGAAGGAGGAGCATGCCGCCTGGACGCTCCGCCGAAAGGTTCAGCCATTGCTCGACGAGTACCTCGTCCCGCTGCGTGAGACCGACCCGGGGCGGGAGTCCCTCGGGCTCGATGTGGGCCCGCGGTTCCCGGAGGACCTGGACGCGCTCCTCGCTGACCTGGAGATCGACCGGACGGTCGGGCGGGTCCGCGCGTTCCGGGGCGGCACGAGCGAGGCGGAAGCGCTTCTGCGGGACTTCGTCGAGCCCGGGCTCGCGGACTACCCGGAGGCTCGGAACGACCCGGCTCGCGACCATACCTCGCACCTGAGCCCGTACCTCCATTTCGGGCAGATAGCGCCGCTCGAGGTCGCCCTCACGGTGAGGGAGGCGGGCGGGCCGGGCGCCGACGCGTTCCTCGAGCAGCTTATCGTGCGGCGGGAACTGAGCATGAACTTCACCGAGCACAACCCCCTGTACGACCAGTACCAGGGGCTGCCCGACTGGGCGCGGCGGACGCTCGACGCTCATCGCGATGACCCACGCCCGGAGACCTACGCACTCGACGAACTCGAGGCCGCCGCCACGGGCGACCCGTACTGGAACGCGGCGCAGCGGGAGATGGTCGTCACCGGGTACATGCACAACACGATGCGGATGTACTGGGCGAAGCGGATCCTGGAGTGGTCCCCGACCCCCGAGGCGGCGTTCGACCGGGCGCTCCTGTTGAACAACCGGTACCAGCTCGACGGGCGCGACCCCAACTCATTCGCCGGCATCGCTTGGTGCTTCGGGAAGCACGACCGGCCGTGGGGCGAGAGGTCCGTCTTCGGGATGGTGCGCTGCATGACTCCCGGAGGGCTGAAGCGGAAGTACGACATGGAGGGGTACCTGAGGCGGGTGGCCGCCCTCGAGGCGTGAGAGAGGCCCCAACCGGGGGCGGCTGGGCTACACTGTCGCCTGCGCGGTGCTGAGCGCACGGAGGACATGTGTTGGACAAAGCCGATCGGTACGGCCTGAAGGGCCGATGCGGGGCCCTCCGGGCAGGGACGACGTCGTACATCATCCCGGATGAGATCCTCCCGAACGTGGAGTTCCTGGGTCCGCTCGTGGATGACGTTGAACTCGTGCTGTTCGAGTCCGAGGAGTACTCAAACATGCCCGACGAGGCGACGATCGCCAGGCTCGGGCAACTCGCCGGCGAGCACGCGCTGACCTACACGGTGCATCTTCCTCTCGACGCGCACCTCGCGGCCGTCGATGGCGAGATGCGGCGGGATGGCGTCAGGAAGTGCCTCCGAACGATCGAGGTAACGCGACCGCTCGCTCCGTTCGCCTATGTCGTCCATGTGGAGGACGGCGATTACGGGGCCCGAGGCGGTGAGGCCGGCGCGCGCGAGAGCCTGCTCCCGCTCATCGATGCCGTGGGCGACCCCAGCCTGCTCTCTGTGGAGACGCTCTCGTTTCCCTTTGAGGAGGTGGCCGGGGTCGTCGCGGAACTCGGCCTCTCGGTATGCCTCGATGTGGGGCACGTGCTCCTGAACGGCTACTTGCTCGAGGAGTACCTGGACCGCTACCTGACCCACGCGCGGGTGCTCCATGTTCACGGCATCCTCGACGGGCGCGACCACGTGGGCCTCGAGCACATGCCCGAAAACCGGCTCGACCTCCTCATGGGCCGTCTGTGCGAGGACCGGACAACAGCGCGGGTCTGCACGTTGGAGGTCTTCTCACGCGAGCACTTCGAATCGTCGATGGACATCCTTGGGAGGCGCCTGCCATGCCGACCGTGACTCTCGTGACCGGCGGAGCCCGCAGCGGGAAGAGCCGCTACGCGCTCGCTCTCGCCGAGACGCGCGCCCACCCCGTCTTCGTCGCGACCGCCGAGGCGACGGACGCCGAGATGGCCGACCGGGTGCTGCGGCACCAACGGGAACGTGGTGAACGGTTCCGCACCGTCGAGGAGCCCGTACATCTCGCCGAAGCGCTCGGAGCGTTCCCGGCCGGCACGGACATCGCGATCGTGGACTGCCTGACGGTGTGGCTGGGGAACCTGCTCCACTACCACGGGGACGACGACGGACGTCTGCAGGCCGAGGTGGACGCGCTGCTGGCGGCGCTCGAAGATCCGCCCACGGACCTCGCGCTTGTCACGAACGAGGTCGGCATGGGGATCGTGCCGATGACGGAACTCGGCCGGCGGTTCCGGGATCTCGCGGGCCGTCTGAACCAGGACGTCGCCGCGCGTGCGGATTCCGTCGTGCTCGTCGTGAGCGGCATACCCGTACGTATCAAGGGGGACGACCAGTGAGTACGCTCGACACCTGTATCGGGGCCATCGGGCCGGTGGACCGGTCGCTTGAAGCGCCCATTCGCGTTCATCTGGACCAGCTTACCAAGCCCCCGGGCAGTCTCGGCCGGCTGGAGGATCTCGCGGCGGAGTATTGCCTCATGCGCGGGACAACGGAGCCGCGCATCGCCCGGAAGCGCGTCATCACTTTCGCCGGCGACCATGGCGTTGTGGCCGAGGGCGTCTCCGCGTTCCCCTCCGCGGTCACGCCGCAGATGGTTCGGAACATGCTCGCGGGCGGCGCGGCGGTGAACGCGCTTGCGCGGCATGTCGGCGCTGAGGCCATCGTGGTGGACGTGGGCGTGGACGATCCGCTCGACGGCGCGGGGGGCCTTAGGCGCGAGAAAGTCAGGCGCGGGGCGGCGAACATCGCGAGCGGCCCGGCGATGACGCGCGAGGAGGCCGTACGCGCGCTCGAGGTGGGCATCCGGATGGCGGACGAAGCCGTCTCGGACGGAGTGGACCTACTTGCCACGGGCGAGATGGGCATCGGGAACACGACGCCGGCGGCGGCGCTCCTCGCGGCGCTCCTGCCCGCCGACCCTGCCGAGGTGACAGGGCGAGGCACGGGCATCGACGATGAGCGCCTCCGCCACAAGACCGAGGTCGTGCGGAAGGCGCTTGCCGCGAACGCGCAAGACATGGGCGGCCCCGTCGAGACGCTCGCCGCGCTTGGGGGCCTGGAGATCGCGGCGATGGCGGGGCTGATGCTCGGCTCCGCGCGCCACCGGCTCCCGCTCATCGTGGACGGCTTCATCGCGTCGGCCTCGGCGGTCGTCGCGACGGGCATTCACCCGGCGGTGCGCGAGTACCTCTTCCTCGGGCACAAGTCCGACGAGCGCGGGCACGCGGTCTTCGTCGAGCGCTTCGGGCTGAGGCCGATCCTCGATCTCGGGATGCGCCTCGGTGAGGGGACCGGCGCGGTGCTCGCGATGGGCGTGGTCGAGGCGGCGGTCCGCGTCTACAACGAGATGGCCACCTTCGCGTCGGCGGGAGTGTCGGGGGCCGAGGCGTGAACACCGCGTGGCGCGAGCGTGGCCTTGCGGCTCTGCGGGCGCTCGTCACCGCGGTGCGGACGCTGACGATCGTCCCGGTTCCGGGCCGTGAGGCAGCGACCTACGCGGACGCGCTGTACTGGCTCCCTTGCGTGGGGCTCGCCATCGGCTCAGTCGCCGCCGGGCTGGCGTACGCGGTCGGCCTTCTGACGGATCCGGACTGGATCGGTGGGGCGGCGTTCGCGGCGCTTGCGGCGCTGTGCCTCCTGCCGGGCGGGCTCCATCTCGACGGCCTCGCGGACTGGGCCGATGCGACGGGTTCGCGCGCGCCTCGGGAAAAGGCGCTCGCCATCATGAAGGACCCGCGGGTGGGGGCTCTCGGCGCCGTGGCGCTCGGTCTCGTGCTGCTCGCGAAGTGGGTCGCCCTCACGCGTCTCGCTGAGTTCGGGTGCTTCGGCGCGGTGGCGCTCGCACCCGTCCTCGCACGCGCGGCGCTCGTCGAGCTGACGGCGTCGCTTCCGTACGCGCGGCCCGAGGGCGGGACGGGGCAGGCGTTCCAGGCGGGCGCGGGCTCGCTGCACCGGCTCGCGGCCCTCGCGGTCTCGGCCGTGCTTGCGCGGGCGCTGGCGGGAGGAACGGGACTCCTGTGTCTGGTCGCGGCGTGGGTGGTGTGTCGGCTGTTCGCGCGCTCGTGCCGGCGACGCTTCGGGGGCTACACGGGCGACCTGTTGGGGGCCTGCGCGGAGTTCGTGGAGACCACGGCGCTTCTTCTGGCGGCGGTGCTCGT
>CAZCER010000338.1:0-6088 GCA_964497385.1 uncultured Armatimonadia bacterium
CCGCCGGGCGTCTTCCGTGTAATGTACGCAACTCTTGCCGTCCACGACCTCGTCGCGACCGCGTCCATGCCGCATGATTTCATGGCAGCTTCTGGCATCCGTCCGACGGGACGCGTCCCGGTTGGTGGGTGCTCCGGCAGCGGGAGGAGGCGCGCATGCACCCGAGACGATCGAACGGTTTCACCCTCATCGAACTCCTTGTTGTGATCGCCATCATCGCGATTCTAGCGGCCATTCTCTTCCCCGTGTTCGCGCGGGCGCGCGAGAGCGCCCGGCGCACGGCCTGCGTAAGCAACCTGTCGCAACTCTCGAAGGCTTCGCTCATGTACGGGGACGACTGGGACGGGGACCTGCCCGTCGGCGTCACGCAGGGGAACTCGCTGCTGAACGTGACTCAGGGCTTGCACCCGTACGTGAAGAACCGCCAGGTGTTCTACTGCCCTTCCGTCTGCATCCTGTCCGGGTACGACCCGACTCTGAACCCCACGGATGAGAACTGGGCCCTCGGGAACATCGGCTACTACTTCTGGTCCATGGACGGCATCCACGTCCACACCGGGCCTTTCATCACGCGACACCCGCCTCGCCGCCTCACGCTCGCCTCCGACCCGAATCTCTGGATGTGGAGCGACGTTTTCGGCCAGTTCTTCTGGAGCCAGGGGGCGCCGTTCGCGCATCAGATGCCCAAGTGGAGCTTCACCAACGTCGCGTTCATGGATGGACACATCAAGCCGATCAGCGGTCGTCCGGTCGAGGTGTTCCAGTAGATCCCGGTTGATGGGGAGAGGATCTCTCAGCATGTGGTTTCGTGGCGCCGTCGCCGTGCTGGCAGTGCTCGTTGGGTTGCTCTTGAGCGGGTGCGCGGAGCGCCCGTCGGACGCGAGCAACGGCCCTCCCGTCGCGTCGAACGCGACGCGCGCGGATGGGGCGCCGGCGTCGGTCCTCGCTCCTTCCCCCATCGCGGACGCCCTGGCCGAGGCGCACTCGGCGCTTGGCTTCGCCACCCGGGTGGAGACCTACGCCCCCGGCTGCCTTGCTGAAGCGCTTGAGGGCGCCTCCGTCGAGGTCGTGGTCGCGGCGAGCGGGCCCGAACTCGCCGCGGCGGGCCTCCCGTCCAGCGCGTCCGACCCGATCGGTCGGTTGCCCGTCGTCTTGGCCGTCCGGCGCGGAAACCCGCTGAAACTGAAATCCGTGCAGGATCTCGGACGCGAGGACGTGACCTCCATCGCAGCGGCCTCTTCGGACCGAGATTCCGCGGCCGCGCTCTTCGCGGAGGCGGCCGCCGCCGCGGGCGTCGGAGATCAGTGCGGCGCGAAGCTCCATCCGGTGGAGTCCTCCGACGACGGGCTCGCGTCCGTCGCGGCGGACGAGGCTCAGGTCGCCGTCGCCTACCTCCCCCAGGTGATGTTTGGGAAGCGCAGGAACGACTGCGGCATTGGGGCCTTCCTTCCCAAAGAGGGCGCGTACGCCGCGGACATTCTGGTCGTTCCGACCGAGGAGTCCCATGCCGGCGTCGCGGAGGCCTACCTGGCCGCGCTTCGGTCGCGCGCCGCGCAGGACGCGCTCGCGCGCTTCTCCGTCGAACCCGCCGTGCCGCGAGGCACGGGGGACGCGACCTCCTCGCTGCTCATCCCCTGCGGCGCCGGGCTTCAGCCCGCTATGGACGCGATCGGCGCGGCGTATCTCCAGCGCACCGGGGTCCGCACCGACTTCTCCTACGCGGGCTCCGGCATGCTAATGGCCCAACTCGATTTCACCCGGCAGGCCGACCTCTACATGCCCGGGGAGGCGTTCTGGGTGACGCTCGCGGAGCGCAAGGGTCTGGTCTCCGAGTCGCTGCCCGTGGTGTACTTCACTCCGGTTCTGGCCGTCCCCACCGGTAACCCCGCGGACGTTCACACCCTCGAGGACCTCGCGCGCCCGGGCGTGCGGGTGGCTCTAGGCGACCCGGAGGCCCTCGCGATCGGTCCTCTCACCAAACGCATTCTTGAGCGCGCGGGCATCTGGGAGGCCGCCCAGCCCAATGTCGTGATGTACGCGGGCTGCCTCCCGGAACTCGCCAACTGCATCGCCATGCGTGGGGCCGATGTCGGCATCGTCTGGGACGCGCTCGCGCTGCAGCACGCTGACAAGATGGAGATGCTGGAGATCGAACCGGAGGTCAACGAAGCGGCCGAGGTCATGCTCGCCACCTTGACCTGCGCCGCCGACCCCGACGCGGCTAAGGCCTTTCTGGAGTTCGCCGCCTCCGAGGAAGCGATCGCGATCTTCGAGCAGAACGGCTTCCGCACCGAGCCCCCGGTCGGCATCCGCCTGGCCCCGAGGGAGGGCCCCGATGCATGACCTCAGTCCCGCGGCCCGCACGGACGGGCGGTCCGGAGCCGCGGCTCGAGGCGGCATCGCTGAACGTGCCTTCCATATCGGGGCCTCGGGCGCCCTCGCCGTCGAACTCAGCTTCATCGTCGTCGTGATCGCGGCTGCCGTGTGCTACATCGATCTCAAGGACCTGAGAGCCGTGGTCGAGTCGCCCTCCATGCGCTACGCCATGGGCCTCTCATTGCTCACGGTCACCATCACGACGACGCTCTCGGTCGTCCTGGCCGTGCCGACGGCCTATGCGCTGGCTTTCCACCGGATCCCGTTCCGACGCGTCGTGGACACCGTCCTCGATCTCCCCATCGTCATGCCCCCGATCGCCGCCGGGATGACGCTCCTGGTGCTCTTCGGCTACTACCTGGGCGACTTCATGCAGAAGCACGGATGCTACTTGCCGCACACCCCGGCCGGCATCGTGGTGGCTCAGTTCTTCACCACCATGACCTTCGCCGTGCGCTCGGCCAAGGCCGCCATGGACGGCATCAACCCGCGCCTCTCCGAAGTGGCCCGCACGCTGGGCTCGAGCGAGTGGTCGGCCTTCCGGCGCGTCACGCTTCCGCTGGCGAGGCCAGGCCTGATCGCCGGCGTCGTGCTGACCTGGTCCCGATGCCTCGGCCTGTTCGGGCCCGTCGTCATGTTCTGCGGCGCGACCGCGTTTCGGACGCAGGTGATGCCGACCGCCGTCTACATCAACACCTCGGTCGGCAAGCTCGAGGAAGCCGTCGCGGGGGCCCTGATCCTCGTGGCCATCGCGCTCGTGGCCCTGGTGCTCTTCAAGCGCCTCGGCGGCCGCGGCTACATGTGGTAGATAGGACGCTCATGCTCTCACTCTCCGACGTCACCGCGGCCCTCGGGGCCTTCGAACTCCGGAACGCGAACCTCCACGTCCCGCGGGGCGAGTACTGCTGCATCATCGGGCCCACCGGCGCCGGCAAGACCGTCACCCTGGAGTGCATCACCGGACTGCATCCGGTCCGCGGCGGCGCGGTTCGCATCGACGGCCAGGACGTGACCGGGCTCCCGCCCGAGCGCCGCCCCCTCGGCTACGTACCGCAGGACTACGCCCTCTTCCCCCATCTCAGCGTCTACGACAACATCGCCTATGGCCTCGTCGAGCACCGGGTGCCCCGAGCCGAGATCCCGGAGCGCGTCGAGTCCGTCGCGCGCCTCCTCTCGATTGACCACCTCCTCCGCCGGCGCCCCTCCACCCTCAGCGGCGGCGAGGCCCAGCGCACCGCCCTCGGGCGGGCTCTTGTTCTGAAGCGCGACCTCCTGCTGATGGACGAGCCCTTCGGCGCGCTCGACCAGCTCACCAAGCGGCAGCTCTTCCGCTACCTCAAGACCATCCACCGCGACCTCGGGCTCACCGTTGTCCACATCACCCACGACTTCTCCGAGGCGTTCGGGCTCGCCGGCATGGTGGCCGTGGTGCTCGCCGGCCGGATCCGCCAGGTGGGCTCGCCGGAGGAGGTCTTCAGCCGGCCGTCCAGTCGCGCGGTGGCCTCCTTTCTGGGAATCGAGAACGTCTGGAACCCGGCGGAACTCGATGGACAGGTGACCGGTTTCCTCGCCGCGCTGCGCGACCGGGTGCGAAACGACGCCGCCGCGTCGGCCTTCGTCTGCTTGGTTCCGGACGCGATCGCCGTGCTCCCGCCCGGCGCCTCCGCGAACGGTCTCTCCGGGCCGGCCGTCCTGCGCGAGGCGCATTGGCGCGGCGCGCTCTGGGAACTCGAACTCGAGGCCGGCCTTCCCTTCCGCGCCCGCGTCTCGAGCCGCGAGTATGAGGCCCTCGGCGCGCGCCCCGGCGATGCGGTTCTCGCCTCCGCCCCGCTCGACACGGTTCACTGGATCGACGACTAGGGTCCACTCCCCAAGGGAACGGGCCATCGGCGGGGAACTAGTCCACGGTCCGCCCCGGCTTGGGGGAGCGCGGCGCGGGCCCAGCAAGGGAGGCCAGCGACATGGACATGGCTCGCTTCGCGGCTGTGGCAGGGCTGATGCTGGTTGGCGCAGGCTGCGCGGCTCCGGCGGACCCGGACCCGGACCGCATCCAGCCGTACGAAGCGAACCCCCGCTACTGGCAGTACGAGGGCGAGCCGGTGCTGCTGCTGGGCGGAAGCGAGGACGACAACCTCTTCCAGATCCCCGCGCTTGAGGAGCACCTCGACGCCATCCAAGCGGCCGGCGGGAACTACATCCGCAACACGATGAGCGACCGGAACGACCGAGGGTTCGAGGTCTATCCCTATCTGCGTCTCCCTGACGGCAAGTACGACCTCAACCAGTGGAATGACGAGTACTGGACACGGTTCGAGAACATGCTTCGCTGGACGCACGAGCGCGACATCATCGTCCAGATCGAGGTCTGGGACCGGTTCGACTACTCTCAGAAGAACTGGCCGCCGCACCCGTACAATCCCGCGAACAACGTCAACTACACCTACGAGGAGTCCGGCTTCGCTCCCGAGTACCCGAACCACGCGGGCTCGAACGAGCAGCCCTTCTTCTTCACCACACCCGCGCAACGGAACAACGAGGTCGTGCTTCCGTACCAGCGGCGCTTCGTGGACAAGATGCTCAGCTACACGCTCGACTACAACCACGTGCTCTACTGCATGGACAACGAGACCTCCGGCGAGGAGGCCTGGGGCGCCTACTGGGCAGAGTACATCCGCGACCGCTCGGCGGAGAAGGGCGCCGAGGTCTGCGTCACCGAGATGTGGGATGACTGGGACCTCACGGCCGACCGACACGCCCGCACGCTCGACCACCCGGAGCGCTACCAGTTCGCGGACGTATCGCAGAACAACCAGAAGTTCGGCCAGGAGCACTGGGACAACTTCCAGTGGGTGCGCGCCCACATCGCCGACAGCCCTCGCCCCCTCAACACCGTGAAGACCTACGGAGCCGACGGCGGCAGGTTCGGCGGGAACCGTGACGGCATTGAGCGCTGGTGGAGGCACGTCATCGGCGGCGCCTCGGCCGCGCGCTTCCACCGGCCGCCCTCCGGTCTGGGCCTGACCGCTCCGGCCGTGGCGAGCCTTCGTGCGGGGCGCAAGCTCGAGTCGGTGCTGAAGCTCTGGGACGCGGAGCCCGCGAACGACCTACTCTCCGACCGCGAGGAGAACGAGGCGTACCTCACGGCCATCCCCGGCCGGGCCTACGCTCTGTACTTCACGGACGGCGGCGCGGTCGGCCTGGACCTGTCGGACGCCGACGGCGCCTTCCATCTCCGCTGGCTCGACGTCGCGACCGGCGAGTGGGCGGGCGAGAGTGATGTCCAGGGGGGCGTCGTGGTCCCGATCCAGGCCCCCGCACCCGGCGGATGGGTGGCGGTCGTCGCGCGCGACTGACGGATGAGAGCCGCGCCTGCGGCCCTCCGCTTACCAGGTCGGCAACCGCTGCGGCCCCCGACGGTCGACGAGAGACGCCTCGTTCATGGGGTGACAGAATCCCAGAACCGCTCAGGGGTGACATAGTCTCGGAACCAACACATCCCCGGCCGAATCGCCTTGACACGCCTGGGGGCCATTCCTATACTTACGACCTGTGACGCGGGGTGGAGCAGTCTGGTAGCTCGACGGGCTCATAACCCGTAGGTCGCAGGTTCAAATCCTGCCCCCGCTACCAACAACCAACAGGCGCCCTCTCAGACACTTGAGAGGGCGTTCTCGCTGTACACCTGCCGCCGGGCGGGGCTGGGAGCCTGCGA
>CAZCER010000339.1:0-6039 GCA_964497385.1 uncultured Armatimonadia bacterium
GGGGCTGTTCTTCACCGAGTGCTCGGTGTAGGCGCTCGGCCAGAGGCAGAAGCCGTCGTGGTGCTTCGCGGTGAGGATCAGGGCGCTCATGCCCGCCGCCTTGCATGCCGCGACCCACTGACGCGCGTCGAGTTCGGTCGGGTTGAAGAGCGCGGGATCCTCCGTGCCCTCCCCCCACTCGCGGTCGGTGAACGTGTTCATCCCGAAGTGGACGAAGCACGTGAACTCGCGCGCTTGCCAGGCGAGCTGCCGCTCGGAGGGGGTGACGCTAGCTGCCTTGCGGACGATCTGATCCATGGCGTCCTCCGGCTGGAGAGCGGTGGGTTGGGCGAGAGCCGCGGTCCCGATCAGGGCGATGAGAGCGAGGGCGGGGGCGTGCGGCGAGCGGGTCATGGCGGGACGCTCCTTCGCGATGGTCTCTCCGAAGCTCACGGGTTCGCCGCGCGCGGCGTGGCGCCTGCCGGTAGGCCGGCGTTGACACCGGCCGGCAAACCGTATACCTCTTCATCCAGGATGCCCGAACCGGACCTCTCTCTGGCGACGTACCGAGGCGCGCTCGCCGCCTGGACCGCGGTGATCGTGCTTCTCGGTGCGCCGCGCGCAGCCGGCGTGAGGCGTCCGCGGGTGCTGGGATGGTGCGCCTTGATAGGCGCGACGGGCCTCATCATCGCCTTCACCCTCGCCGACCTCGCTACCGACCACTGGGAACCTCGCGGCTACGCTTTCCCGGCTCTTCTCGGGCTCGTGGGCTTCATCGCCATCGTGGATGTGGGCGGGTTCTCCTGGCGAGAATCGCTCCGCGCCTGGCGGGCGACCGACCGCCGCACGCGACTCGAACTGCTCGCCGCGGCGCTCCGCAACGCGGGGTGGTTCTGCTTCCTGCCGAGCCTCGCGTCGGTTGCTCCATGGTGGTTCGGCATGCCGAAGGAGGCCGGCGGGCTCGTTGGGCCCGTGCAGACCAACCGGAGCGTCGGGGGCTTTCTCGCGTGGTTCGCATTCGGCTGCGCGCTGCTCATGGCGGGCGGGGTCGTGAAGGCTCTCCGCTACCGTCGCGTTCCGCTTGCGGAGGCCCTCAACCGCCCGATCGGGCAGTGTTTGATCCTGGCGGGCGCCCTTGTCGGGTTGGCGCCGGCCGTCCTCCTGGTGCGTCCCGACGCGCCGGCGGAGCGGCAGCTATGGGGTCTGGCCACGGCGGTCGGGGTCGCGTCCGCGCTGGCCTACTGGGTGCTCAGGCGGGTGCGGTCGCACATGGCCCTGCCGGAGCGCGAGACGCCGGGCCTCGCGTGGCTCAGGTGGCGCGCGTTCGTCGCGTGGCGCCGGCGCACGTGGCGGCCCTATCTGGCCATGCATGATCGCGGCGACACCATTGTGGTGAACGGTGACGTGGATAGCGTGCCCTCGTCGGCGTTCCGCGTCGCGGCCTACCCGCGGAGGCTCACCATCGACATCGCGGAGCCCACGCACCCGGACGCCCCATACACCGGCTGGACGGGCATGGTGATGCTCCCCCGCGACGTGGTCGTCGGGCGCGTGCGCGCGAAGCTGATGGGGCGCGAACTCACCGTCCTCGCCCCGACTCGCGAGACGGTGGAACTCACTCGCCGAGGTCGGCCCCGCAAGCCCCGGAAGCGCAGGACGGCGTGAGGGGCGGGGCCCGAGCTAACTCCTGTGCCGTCGAGCCGCGCGCCGGTACACGTCCGAGCGGTGGGCTATCTCGACGACGCACACGGTCTTCGTCTCATCGTCGACTTGGTAGGCAATCCGCCAGTCGCCCACGCGTGCGCGCATGAGGCCCTCGAGACGCCCCTTCAGTTGCTTCGATCCATGTGGGCGCGGCTCATCCGCAAGGGTGCGGAGGACGGACGCGACGCGCGCACGCACCTGTTGCGCCAGGCGCTCGAAGTCGCGCTCCGCCTGCCGGAGCATGACGACCGCGTAGGTCACAAGCCGTGACTCCCAAGGACCTCCTCAAGGGCGACGCGGTCGCCCGCTTCGGGCTCGGACAGCCGTCGCTCCGCCTCCTCGGCGAGTTCGCGATCCACCACGGCCTCATAGCGATCCTCGAGGACCTCCAGGCCTTTCAGAACGCACAGGCGCAGGACGTCGGAGCGGGTGACGTTCGGCAGGACGGCGAGTTCGGGCGCCTCATCCAACACCTCGCAGAGGGCCTCTACCCGCTCCAGCATGTGCCGGGGAAGCCTCAGGTTCAGTGCAGCCAGTGCTTCGCGCGCCGCAGGCATGATGGTCCTCCTTCCAGGCAATCCTCACAGTATCCCTTATAGGATGTGTTCGCAATGCCTACGCAACCTATATAGGAGACAATGCCGCCCTACGACTCCCTCACCGTGATCCGGAACTCGATCCACTGCTCGGGATCCTCATCCCAGCCGGGCGGATAGACCTCATAGTGCAGTCCCACGGAGTAGTCGCCCTTGGCGGTGTGGAACTCGAGACCCAGTTCGGGGATGATCTTGTAGGGGTCATCCTGCCAGAACCGGGCCATGTAGCGCTCGAAGGGCACGCGGAAACAGAGCCAGTCGGACGCGCCGATCTCCGTCGCGAAGAAGCCGGGGTCCGCCGCGATGGCGCTGAAGTCCGTGGAGGCGGTCTCCTCAAGGCAGACCGTGTAGCGATGGCTGTGCCCCGTGCACTCCGGGTCCCAAGAGCCGAGCCCCAGAAACGCCGGCCTGCCACCCCGAGCGCACCCGACGAGCCGCTCGAGCCGGCCGTCCTCGGCCAGCGCATCCCAGAAGCGCGGGACGGCTCCGTCCACGCCCTTCGGGACAAGGTACGTGTACCCCGCGACACGGAAGCTCCCGCGCCGGACCACTCGGTAGTCGTAGTCGCGAATGCGTCCTTCGCGGATCGCGGTCTCCATGGGCTGTGCCCCTCGAGTCGTCGGTGGCGAACGGCGCGCGGTTTCGCGACAGACCGTGAACGTGCCTTCGGGCGGTTGCCCGAACCCACGGCAGTCGGTAAGATAGTCTTACACCGCGAGGAGGTGCGAAGTTGGGTGTAACCACAAGGCGCGTGCGCCTATCCTCGAAGGGGCAGCTCGTGATACCGAGCGACATGCGCGAGTCGATGCGGATCGGCGCGGGCGACGAGCTTGTCCTGCATCTGATCTCGGATCGGGTGCTGGTCGCCGAGGTCGTCGAGCCGTCGCCGCTCCAGGCCGCCATGGCCAAGCTCCGCGCTTCGGCCGACGGCCGGAGCATCACGCCCGATCAGGTCGAGGCCGCTCTGGGGGAAGTCCGTGCCGAACGCCGAGGGAACACGTCTGATGCTCAGGCTGTTTCTGGACACCAACGTGATCGTGAGCGGGCTTCTGTTCCACGGCCCCGAGGCTGAACTGCTCCTGGAGGCGGAACGGGGCAGCTACACAGCGGTGCTATCCGTCGAGGTGATCGCGGAAGCCCGGCGCGTGCTCCGCGACAAGTTCCGTCTACCGGAGCGGGAGGTCGACGAAGCTGTTCAGGCCCTGACGCACGAACTGGCCCCGGCCCCGCCCCGGGAGGCCGTCGCCGCCGCGCTCCGGCTGCTCCGCGATCCCGCCGACGCGCCCATCCTCGCCTCTGCCCTCCACGCGGCGGTCAGCGCTCTTGTGACCGGGGATCGCGACCTGCTCGACGTGGCGGAGCCTGCGGCGATCGCCGTGATGCGAGCGCCTGAGGCGCTGGCACTGCTCGCCGACACGGGCTCCTGACTCCGCTACTCGTCCGGTCGCCACCGGCCTGACTCCATCACAGTTGCCCCATCGGCTGTGATCTCCAGGACGCGGTACACGTACTCCACGCCCGGCTTGGCGCGCGGGATGGCCACCTCGCCCTCGAAGCGTGCCTCGTAGGCGTAACCTCCGCCCGCCGCGTAGCCCCACTGCAGGCGCTGTTGAGAGGTCGCGCCCGGGGGCAACGCGCCCGTGACTCCGAGCGACGCCACGTCCGCGCCTGTGGCGCGATCCCACACTGCGACCTCGCTCCCGACCGCCCGTCCCTCGACCATGAGCGACCCGGTGCCCGTGAGGTGGCTGATGACGACGGCGAACTCCCGGTCGCCGACGCGGAGAGCCACGGCGGTGACCTCGTGCGGGAGCGCGGGGCGGCCGTCGACGTTGGCCTCGAGCGGCGTGAGCCTGACCTCGGGCGTGTCCTGCCCCCGGTAAGACGCCAGCGCCACGGGCAGGGCCATCGGGAGAGCCCCCTCGCGCCGGTAGCGGACCAGCGTAGCAGGCTCCTTGAGGTCCAGGTGGTAGTCCCACCCGACCCACCCGGCGGGCGGATCCTCCTCGCCCTCGTGCGCGGTGTGCGTCAGGCCCTCGGTCGGCAGTGGAGCCACGACCGCCCCGGCGTTCGGGGCCTGCAGCGTGGCGGCGAGCGTCTCCTCGTCCACCGTGGCCCCGGGGCGCGCGAACTGGAACTGGCTCGTGACCGCGTGCGGGCTCGCGTCGCCCGTCGCGGAGAAGACCAGATCCACCACGAGGAACGCGCGGAGCGGCTTCACGAAGAGCACATTGCGGATGTGCACCACGTCAAGCGCGTCCACGTAGCCCGAGTCGTATACGCCCACACCGTAGTCAAGCAGCGCGGTGGACTGCCAACGGAGTGGCTCCGGCTGGTCCGCGACCCAGGTCGCTTTGTCGCCGCGGCGGCTCTGACCGGCGTCGTCCACCAGAACCGTGCTGTGCGAGGCGGTTGAGACGAAGTACGTGCGCCAAGGCCCCGGCGCATAGGTGTACCGTCCGGGATCGACGATGAGTTCCTCGCCGTACGCCCAGAGGTCGAGCGTGAGCTTGTCCTCATGCTGGTGCCCGCGTCCGAACGGCCCCGCGTCCATCGCGAGGTATACGTCGTCCTCCGTCCATCCGCTCCGCATCACCATCTGCCCGGCGTAGGGGATCAGGACCGACGCGCTCTCGGGCGCCGTCCCCTCCGCGCCTCGGGTGACGATGTACCGGATGTCCTCGCGCCCGAAGCGGTCGGCGGCGTCGCCGAGGCGCGCGAAAGCGTCGTCATGATCCGAGTCATTCCACATGGGGACCCGTCCGCTCGGCTTCGCGATGCAGGCGAGGTAGGCGTGCATGGACTCCAGCCCGCGCGCGTACGCCTCCGGAAGCGCGAGCCCGTGCGCTTCGGCGAGTTGGTAGACGGCGTCGAAGTTCCGCATCGCGACGGCGTGGTAGTGCGGGGTGAGTTCGAACTGGGCGCCATCGGGGTAGACCTGTTGCCCGATCTCGCGGCTCATCGCGTCGAGCGCGTGCGCTTGCCAAGCGGGGCAGTCCGTGAACTCCGTGAACGTGAGCGCGATGGTGAGGAGGCCGTTCTTCTCCATGGTGAGCCAGTTGCCGCCCGCGGTGGAGGCGGCGAGGTAGTCACACTGCTCCCAGAGCGCGAGAAGCATGGCGCAGGCGAGTTCGGGCGTGAAGCCCGGAGCGCCGAGCATGCGGAAGAAGCTCTCGGGCCAGGGGTCCTGAAGACGCAGGCCGCACTCGAGCGTTCTCCAGGTGTAGCGCGCGTCGCGGGTGCTCCCGGGGCGCGGGTTGTCGGCGAGCCAGTCGCGGATCTGGAACGCGAGGTCCTCGGCGTAGCGCGCGTCGCCGGTCGCGGACCACGCGCGCGCGAGCGTCTGCCAGTCGCGATGGCGGTTGAGTTCGATGGGCCACTCGTGGTCATGGACGGGGTTGGCGTTCCAGTCGATGTCACGGGTGAGGGTGAAGGGCTTGCCGAGGAATCCGTACTCCCGCGCGAGCACCTTCTCGGCGGGCGCGCGGTCGTACCCCTCGTCCGGTTCGGCGCGCGGAGCGTAGCCCGCGTCCCGCCGGGCGAGGTAGTAGCCGACAAGCGCCTCGGCCGCCGCGCGCTCGTCCCCGGCCTCGACCGCGGCCCGCACTGCTTCGAGCCCCGGCCTCTGGAGGTCGAGCCGCTCGAACACGCCGGTCCACGGGACCTCCGCCTGCTGCCCCATACTCAGCGCCGCGCAAAGCACCACCGAACACATCATCGAGGAACGCCTCCAGTTCTCTCACCGGAGGACGGTTCGGCG
>CAZCER010000340.1:0-6018 GCA_964497385.1 uncultured Armatimonadia bacterium
CCGATGAGCAGCTCGAGCGCGGCAGGGAGCTTCTGGAGCGCGTCGGGCTCGGCGACCGGCTGCACCACCGCCCCTCCGAACTCTCGGGCGGTCAGCAGCAGCGGGTCGCGATCGCTCGCGCCATGGCGAACGCTCCCGACATCATTCTCGCCGACGAGCCGACCGCGAACCTCGACCTCCGCACCGGAAAAGAGATCATTGAACTCCTTCGCGAGATGAACAAGGAGCGCGGCGTCACGGTCATCTCGGCCACCCACGACCTCCACATGATCGACATCAGCGACCGTGTGGTCTGGGTGCGCGACGGCAAGATCGAGAAGATCGAGGAGCGCGCCGCCGTGGACATCGAGGTCGGCCGCGTGGACTGGGAGGAGGAGAGTGGCGCTCCCACCCGCTAGATTCCGCTCTCTCTCTCTCGCCCTCGTCCTGGCCGGTCTGCTGACCGGCCTCGGTTGCGCCGCCTGCCAGGCCGCGAACCTCGTGCTCACGAGCGATCCCGTCGGCGCGGAGGTCTCTCTCGATGGAGAGCCGCAGGGCAAGACTCCGCTGACCGTGCCAGTGCCCGATACAGCCATCGGGTCGGTCGAGATCCGCTTCGAGATGGAAGGCTACGTCCCCTCGATCGTGGAGATCGGCCTCGCCCCGCAGCGCGACGTGATCGTCAAGGCCGTGCTCGTCTCCCTGTCCGATCTCGCCTCCGAACCGACGCCCACCGAAGAGACGGGCGGCTCCGGCGCCCCGCTTGCATCGCCGGCCGACTACTCGCAGGCCGAGGTCCGTGCGATTCGCGAGGCGCTGGCGCGCTTCCGCGAGGACTGCCGAGCCTACCCGGCCGCTCTGGCCGACCTCACGGTTCCCAACGCCGAGGGATTGTCCGCCCGCGTGAACGCGGCGGGTGAGAGGCTCGTTGGCGACGGCTATCGCGGCCCCTATCTGGCCGCTCTGCCGCTCGACCCGGTCACCAACGCGGCCGACTGGCACTACGACAGCGCGACCGGGGAGGTCTGCTCGCAGCTCTCCAGGCCTCCACTTGCGAGCCTCGCCTTCCGACCGACGGCGTCCGGCGCCCACGTGTCGCTGGAGGCGTGGCTGAGCCTGTTCCTGCGCGCCACAGGCCTGAGCGGCGCCGGCGGCGCGCCGGTCGCCGCCGACCCGACCGAGCCGACCATCGTGGCCCCTGAGCCGGGGGGCTCGGTTTGGCGCGCGGTCGAATAGAGGCGCGCGCCACCGATGCGGCCTTTACCCCTCCCACCCGAAGGGATAGAATCCGCGTGCCCCTACCCCCCAGGCAGGGAGGCCCGCGCCTTCCGGCAAGAGCCCGGGCGGGCTGGATGACGGAGAGAACGTGTGACCGGCCAGTTGACGACCACTCCGGATGGAGACTCCGAGGTTCTCGCCCACGCGGTCGGCGCGGGTGACGCGCCGTGCCCCTTCGCGGGAACCACGCGCGAGGACCTCGACCGGATCCTTGCGGGGATGGTGCATCTCCCGCGCCAGAAGAGCGCCAGCCTCCGGATTGTCGAAGTGAGCGGCGTTCGCGCCGTGCTTAAGGACTTCCGGCCCCGCTCCTTCCTTTGGAGGGCCGTTCTTGGACCCCTTGTCGTCCGACGCGAAGTGGCGGCGCTCCGTTCGCTCTCCGGACGGGCGCCGGTTCCGCGGCTTCTCGCCCTGGTCGACAAGTGGGCCTACATCATGGATTACGTCGAGGGCGAGCCGTGCAGTCTGCTGGATCCCGCGACGGTCACGCCGGAGTTCTTCGAGGAGGTCCGACGCGCCATTAACCTGCTGCACGAGGCGGGTTGGGTGCACGGAGACCTCAAGTCCCTGGGCAATCTCGTCCGGACCCCCGACAACCGCGTCGTGATGCTCGACTTCGCCACCGCGTTTCGGCGCGAAGGCTCGTTCGGCCCCCTCCGCCGCTGGGCGTTCCGCCGCGCCGCCGAGATTGACCTGATGGCGGTCGCCAAGCTGAAGCGGTCGCTCATGCCGGAAGCTCTCGATGAGGCCGAACGATGGGCGCTTGCGCACCCTCCGCTCGCCGTTCGCCTCGCACGGGCCTACCGGCGCGTCTACGAACGCGTCCGCCGTCCGCGGCGGCCTTCCGAGGAGGGTGGGGCCTAGCTTGGAGATCGTCTGGACCATTCTCTTCTGCCTGGGGCTCCTCACCGGGCTTCTCGCCTCGCTCTTCCAGCTCCCCGGCACGGTAGTGGTGTTCCTTACCGTCTTGACGGCCGGACTGTGCTCGCGTTTCGAACTGACCCCGTGGTGGCTGCTCGTCACGTTGGGGCTGACCTCGGCCGCGGCCGAAGTCGCGGACAATCTCCTGTCCGCCTGGGCGGTGAAGCGTTTTGAGGGTACGAACCGAGGGATGTTCGGGGCCATCGGGCTCGGACTGGTCGGGGCCCTGGTCGGTGGGGCGGCGACGAGCATCCTGGGCGCCCTGGGAATCGCGCTCGGGCCGGTGGCCGCGATCGCGATCTTCGTAACCGGACCGATCGTGGGCGGCCTCGCGGGAGGCTGGCTCGGGGCCTACCTGGCCGAGCGGAGCCTTCCGCGCCCACCCGCCGAGGCGGCGCGCGCGGCCTGGGGCGCGTTCTGGGGGCGCGCGGTGGGGGTCATCCTCAAGCTCGTGGCCTGCACGATCATGTCGGTCTTGGGCGGATGGATCGTCCTCGGGCGGCTTCTCGACGCGAACGGACCGTAGAGCCCGCATGCCGTGTCCCACCATCGGACAACCCCCGACGCTCAGCGTGATCGTCCCCGCCTACAACGAGGCCGAGCGCCTCGGGCCCACGCTCGAGGCCATCTACGCGCACCTCGAGGGGCGCGGGGAGTCCTTCGAGGTGATCGTGGTCGATGACGGGAGTCTGGACGCCACCGCCGACGTGGTCAGCCAAGCCGCCGACGCTCTGGGCCCGGAGATCCATCTCCTGACCCGCGGCCGGAACCGAGGGAAAGGCTACTCGGTGCGCGAGGGGATGCTGGCGGCGCGAGGGGCGTTTCGTCTGTTCGCGGACGCCGACAACTCCACGCCCATCGAGGAAGTGGACCGCCTTCTCGCCAAGCAGGCGGACACGGGCGCCGGAGTGGTGATCGCGAGCCGGGCGATGCGGGAGTCGCGCCTCGAGATCCGTCAGCCGTGGGCGCGCGAGATGATGGGTCGGGCCTTCAACCTTGTCGTGCGGCTCTCCGGACTGAGCGGGTTCCCCGACACGCAGTGCGGCTTCAAGCTCTTCACCGCCGAGGCCGCCCTCGCCGTCTTTCCCCGACTGACCATCGATCGGTGGGGCTTCGACGTCGAGACCCTCTGGGTGGCGCAGTCGCTCGGGTTCCGGGTCGAGCAGGCGCCCGTGCGCTGGATCGACTCCCCTCGTTCGCGCGTCACGACGATCGGGGGGGCCTCCGCGTTTCTCGACATCGTGCGGGTCCGCTGGAACGGCCTCCGCGGAGTGTACCGGCGGGGTGACCGATGAAGGCCGACGAACTCCGCCGCATGTACGATCTGGAGGACACCTACTGGTGGTTCGTCGGTCGACGCTTCATCCTCAAGCGGTGGCTCGTGGGCATGCGCTCCGAGCTGTCTCCATCGCCTCGGATCGTCGATGTCGGCTGCGGGACGGGCGCGAACGTGGAGCTACTCACGGGGCACGGCGATGTGACTGCTGTCGATGCGTTCGAGGAGGCGCTCCGCTTCTGCGCCGAGCGCGGGATCGGCGGGCTCGTGCAGGCGCGCGGGGAGGCCCTGCCTTTCGCGGACGGCTCCTTCGACCTGGCGACGTCCTTCGAGGTCCTCGAGCATGTCCCCGACGACGCCTCCGCCGCGGCGGAGCTGGCGCGCGTGCTTCGGCCCGGCGGGCGCGCGCTCATCACCGTCCCAGCCTACCCCTGGCTCTGGAGCGAGCATGATGTCGCTCTCGACCACCAGCGCCGCTACACGCGGCAGGGGCTTGTCGCCGTGCTGGAGGGCGCGGGGCTGCGGGTCGAACGCGTCGCCCATTGCGTGTCGGTGCTTCTCCCCGTAACCGTCGCTTTCCGATGGGGTCAGCGGCTCGTGAGGTGGCTGACGCACTCCGAGCCCAAGACCCCCACGTCGGGGCTGGTGGTGCTGCCGGCGCCGGTGTCCGCGCTGTTCGCGCTCACGCTGCGTCTGGAGGCCGCGCTGCTCGGGTGGGGCCTCGACATCCCGTGGGGCGTGACGCTCGTGGCCGAGGCCAGCAAGAGAGCGTGACGGGCGGCCGCGCCGCGCGACCGCCCGCCGTCCGCCTCAGCCTATGGCCGAGATCAGCCAGAGGCCGTCGACCTTCTTGAGCGTGAGCGTTACCTGCGAGTTTACGACCTCGGTCATCTCGCTCACATCGGCGCCCACGCGGTCCTCACGCCTGCTGCCCTTCACGACAAGGTTGAAAGCAACGCTGCCCTCCGTGTCGCCGAGCGTGAAGCGGGGGTCCTTCGCTCTCGCGTCGAGCGCCACGTAGGCGTCCGAGAGTGTGCCGAGTTCGTCATCGGTCTGGGCGGTGTCGGTGCCCTCCGCGAGCACGGTCTCGAGGAGCACTCGGTCCTTGCGGTTGATCGTGTTCGTCAACGCCAGGACCGCCATCATGGCAAGTTCCTCGTTGGTCGGCTCCCGGTACGTCATGGTCGTGGTGCCCGTGCGTGTGGCCCTGATGCCCTCGATCGTCTGGAGCGTCTCGCCGTTCTCGCTCTTCACCGTCTGGCTCGACTCCGCCGTGAGTGTGCCCGTGGCTGTCAGCGATCGCATCTGGCCGCCCTCGATGTCCCAGAGGAGTACGGTGTCGGAGTCCTGCGTGAGCAAGTGGATGTACTCGTCGATGAGGAGGTGCATCCGACCTTGGGGCGTCTCGAAGTCCCCGCTCTTCGTGGGCGAGGCGATGTCGGTGACGCGCGAGGTGGTCGCGCCGCGCAGGCGGGCCACGCGAACACCGGCGACGTCCTCGATGGCCTCGAGGGTCCACTCGACGCGCGCCGAGCCCTCACCGTCGCCCACGCCGAACGTCTTCTCGGTCACCCAGGAGTCCCCCACCTGAATCGCGTGCTCGGGCAGTTCCGGCGATACGAGGAGGGCCATCATCTCGGCCTGCATCTGTTCGACGGGACCGCTCTGGCCCTGGGCCGAGATGTGCTCGAGGACGCGATTGCGGGTGTCGCTGCGCGTCGTGTCGCATCGGCCTCGCGGATCGATAGCGCCCAAGTCTAGGTCCGCGCCGGCATCGGTGTCGACCTGCGACTGCCCGGCGACGACGATCTTCATGCGCATGTCGAGAGTGTAGGAGTCCACCGTCGCCTGGTCATCGGCCACATCGCGCGTGTAGGCGAGTCCGGTGACGTCCACCTCGACCTCTTGGGGGATGGGCTGTGGCTGGCCCGGAATCTCCAGGGGGCCCGACTGCCGGACCGAGACCTCCAGGGCCTGAACCGCACCATCGACATACTTCGCTCGCAGCAGCACCGGCTCGTCCTGTGCCGTCGCCGCCGGCACGGCTGCACAGAGGCACACGGCGAGCGTTGCGATGAGGATCACCGTGTGTCGTGTACTCCGCTTCATAGCTTGCCTCCTAGGCCTCCGTCGAGACGCCGTTCCCGCTCCATACAGAGAATGCGCCGTCGGGGGGCGTCCTCATTGGGGGAGAAGACGCGTGGCGAGGCGCGAAGTGACGCGTTGCGGACGTGGACGTGCGAAGAGGGGTCGGAAGCGGGAAGCCAGCCGGCCCTCCCCGTGACGCGGCGGGACTCGTCGATCACACCTTCGACTGCTTCAGGGCCGACGCGACGAGTTCGCGGAAGAGCGGGTGAGGACGGTTCGGGCGCGAGCCGAACTCGGGGTGAAACTGGCTGGCGATGAAGTACGGGTGGTTGGGGAGTTCGATCATCTCCACGAGCTTGCCGTTAGGCGAGAGGCCGCCGAAGACCATCCCGTTCTCGACGAGAGTGTCGCGATAGGAGTTGTTCACCTCGTAGCGGTGCCGATGGCGCTCGAAGACGAGGTCGTCCTCGTAGACC
>CAZCER010000341.1:0-5962 GCA_964497385.1 uncultured Armatimonadia bacterium
GGTCGACCCGCTCGACTCGACCAGCCGCATGCTCGATCCGCGCGTCGTCGGACCACGGTCCTTCAGGGTCCGTGGCCCGCGGGGCCCGATGGGCCCCGGGGACGTAGAGGTCCTGCGGGTCGCTCGCGGGCGTCCGGCGGCGAATGCGCGCGGTCTCCGGGTCCGGATCGCCCGCGAGGTCGCGCTCGAGGCGCGCGAAGCCCTCTCGGACGGCGGCGCGCTGGTGCGGGTGCTGCGCGAGGCGCCGCAGTTCGAGGCGGGCGGCCTCATGCTTGCCGTTCGCCAAGTGAATGCGCGCCAGACGCTTCAGCAGCACCGGATGGTCGCCGTGGGTCGTGAGCGCTTCGAACGCTTCGGCCTCCGCAACGGAGGGCAGGCCCAGGTCGAGATCGACGTCGCCAATCACCGCGAAGAGCGTCTTGCGGGCCGAGTAGACCGCGCCGTCCACATCGCTCGAGACGGGCATGCAGAGGAGGAGGTCCTGCGGAGTCGGCGCGTACGCGAAGAGCGTGTCCGAAAGGCGTCCCGACTCCAGCAGCGCCCGTTCAACGGCGGCCGCGAGGGCCGCCGGGTAAGGCTCCGGAGCCGTCCGAGCGAGCGTGAGCACGTCGTCCCAGCGGCGCTCGATGCACAGGTGCTGGGCCTCGAGGGGCATCCGCGCCAGCGGATCGTCCGTCCGCGCCACAACAAGAGCGGCGAGGAGGAACGGCGCCGCGAAACGCAACCTGGCCCACGAGGCGCCGAGGCCGGCGTCGGATCGGGCCGCGCCAGCCGTCTCGCGCGTGCGGCGTCTGCCCACGCGGCGCTCCGGGCGCGCGCGGAGCCGGGGCGCAAGCGCCGCACCGACCGCCTCGAGAACCACGCCGACCCACAGAAGCGCCAGAAGAAGGCAGGCCGCGACGTCCACGACGTTCAGCCGTATCGGCACGAGTGAGGCGTACGCCTCGCCGAGCGGCTCGCGAAGCGCGACCACGCCCACGAGGCCGGGCGCCAGAAGCGCCGCGACGAGCGCTGTCGCCCCCATGAGCCGCCGCCCGGGCCGGGCGAGGTCGAGGGCGAGGCGCACGGCCGCGAACACGTAGACCACTCCCCCCGCCGCGTAGTAGAGCGCCAGGGCCGTAAGAGCGACCGCCGCGGCGCCGAGGAGCTTCGGCGGTCGAGCGAGGCGTCCGATCGTCGCCGCCGCGCCCACGGCCATCGCCAGGGCGAGGAGGTGGCCGAGGAAGTGCACGTAGGCGTTGCAGAGAGCCAAGACCACGAGCGCGGGCAAATAGGACGGCTCGGCGGACGAACGGCCGGAGACCTCCGCGGTGCACGCGGACACGGCGGCGCCCAACGCGAACGAGACGCCCACGATCGCGAGCGCCCCGGCCCAGGACGCCGCGTAGCACTGGGAGACCCAGGCGTCGAGATAGCCCGCGAGTCCCGCGACGCGAGTGAAAAAAGGCGCCGCGAAGTCCGCCGTGGCGCGAAAGTCCGGGAACGCGCCGAGCCCGGCGGAATGATAGAGGAGCACCGGTTTGTGCCAGAGCCAGACGTAGACGTACATCAGCGCGAAGAAGAGCGCCGCGCGGACTCGGCGGGAGATCCCGCCTGGTGCGTTCTCGTCGTTCCGCACGGCCTCTCGGCTCAAAGCATGTCCTCCGCGCCCGCTAGCTTCCAGGCGTCGCCGCCGTCCGGAGACATGAGCACCGCCCGCCGGTTGCCTCGATGGTCGTTCCGGTAGAACCAGTAGGTCGTCCAGTAGTCGTACGATAGGAACAGCCTGCCTCGTCGGTCAATGGTCAATCGATGATAGTAGACGCTGTAGCCGGAGAACGCGGGAACGACGAGGTAGACGGGCGGCTCCCACGGGCCGTTGGGGCGCTTCCGAAGGTAGGCCAGAGCGGAGAGCGACTCCCGAGGGTACGGCTCCGCCCCGTTCCGCCAGATGCGCGACACGAGATGCAGCGTGTCGTCGGGCCCGCAGACGAGCCCGACGTAGGTCTGCAGCAGGTCCTTGCCGACGGGCTCGGGCTTCGTCCAGCCCGAGGACGAGTCATTGGGCCTTAGCGAGCGCGCGTACTGGAACGGATGCCCGTGCGTTCCGGTCAGGGTGTGCAGGTAGCCCTGGCTGTCGATCGTGATGCTCGGCGAGTTGTGCCCATCGTTCGCCGGGGCGCCGTAGCCAACCAGAGCCGGCTTGCTGAGCGTCCGCGTTTCGCGGTCGTAGGTCGCTGCATAGGTGGGCGCGCCCGGAGGCTTCGTGGCCGGATCGGTCACCTCGGCCCAGATGACGTGGACCTTCGAGCCGCGCGAGACCACCGACGAGGGCATGCCGGAGTGCGACGTGTGCCCGAGGCACTCGCGTGTGATGAGGATCGGCTCCGGGAAGCTGAGCTTGCCATCCTGCCACTCGGGCAGGTACAGCTCCATGTCGTTCACATGCCGCCACTTCAGGTTCGGGTCATCGGCGGTGCGGGTGTAGCGCACCAGCGGCGGCGGGCCGTCCGGCAAGTTGTGGCCCGAGAACTGCTCGATGTCGACAACGAGGCCCTCGCCCTTGCCCTTCGGCAGACGGTGCGCCGACCACGTGAGGCCCCCGTCGCCCGAGCGCAGCACCGCGGCCCTCTTGCCCGCGTTCGCGACCAGGTACATCCCGCCATCGCCCCCGAAGGCGACCTTGGTGGACGAGAGGGCGAGCGGCTCGTCACCGAGAGCGGCGTCGCGCCACGTCACCGAGTCGCCGAGCGACGCCGACGCCCACGCCGCCCCGTCGCGCCACGACACGCGCGATGACGAGGCTCTCGCGACCGGACGGTTCTCCGGATCGAAGTAGAGCTGGCATTCGGTCGGGTAGTCCGGCGCGTAGCCGAACTGCTCATTCTCGTGCCGGTAGGGGGTGATGTAGATGGGCATGCGCAGCGCCACAGCGGCCGGCGCCTGCCCGCCCACCACCGTCAGCGTCGAGTAGGTGGAGAACGCGGGATCGCCCGCAGGCGTCGCACGGAGACAGCACGCCCACTCCTCACCGAGGGGGGGCGCCGTGTACGTGAGCGTCACCTTGGTCGTGGAGCGCGCGGGGACGGCGACGTTCGCCGAGTCGAGCTGGACAGGCCACTCCGCCGCGGGGAACTCCAGATCGAGATCGACGCGCTCCTCGTGCGAGGAGCTGTTCGCGACCGTGAACGTCACCGCCCCAGTCTCGCCCGGCGCTCCGTACCGGCGCTGGCTGTAGGGGGTGAGCAACCAGCGGTGCTCCGCGAACGGAAACCACGATTCGGGATCCGGGGTCCAGAGGCAGAGGTTTTCGAAACGCTCCCGCTTCGCCCAGCGCGTGAGGCCGTCGATCTGGATGGTGGCTTGGCCCTTGGGAAGGTGGAGCCGCCATGGCGCGACACCGCGCTCCGAATCCTTCGGGAAAGACGCAGAGGCCTTGCCGTCCTTCGCGGCGAGGGTCTGGACCGCGGCCCCCGCCGCGTCGAGAACGGTGACCTCGGATACGCTCTTTGGAAGGCCCGACACCTCGACCGAGAACTCCCCCGTCCGAGGCTGGAAGCACACGTCCACAGGCCGGGTCGGGTCGCGCAGGACGATGGGCTCCTCGTGGCGCTCATCCTTGTGGCCGCGGGAGGTCTCGATGAGGTACTTCGGGCAGTTCGAGCGGAACGCCCAGGCGATCTCCTGCCCGTAGGCGTCCTGCCCGACCGTGACGTTCAGACCGTACACGCCCGTGCGTGGTACATAGGCTTTGAGCCACGCGCCCTGCGGCTCACCCGGCCCGCTCCCCTTCTCGCCGCCGTCATCGGGAATGGTGACCTCGGCGAGGGGCGTCCGGTCCGGCGAGAAGAGCACCGCGCGCAGATCGGTGCGCCGGTCCAATGCGTGCAGGTCCCTCTTGTGGATCTCCACGATGAGTTCGCCTCGCTCGGCGAGGAAGTACACCCCGCCGATGCCTCCGATGAACGGGCTTAGCCCCGGCTCGCCCTGCGTCTCTCCAACGTCCGCGAACGGCCCGAAGAGAAAGACGAACGACAGTGCGAGCGGAGCGTTCCGTAACATGTGGATGCCCTTTCCCGGCTCCCCGGAGCCGCGCCAAACAAAGCGAAACGGGCGTGACGCTCAGTGCGCCACGCCCGTTAGGGTTCGCTTTCCGTGCGTTTCGGCCCTACGTGGGGTTGGGGACGAACGCGCCGCCGCGGCACCCCTTGAGATAGTTGAGGCCGCAGACCTGGCCGGTCATCTCCAGGTCGTCGCGGTAGACCGGGTCGTGCCAGCCCTCGATGTCGATGGAGCCGCGGAACCCGCCGCGCCGGAGGTCGGAGATGATGTCCGACCAGTTGGAGTCCCCGAAGCCCGGGGTGCGGTGGAACGCGAACGTGTGGGGGCCGTGAACCCCGTGCTCGCGGACGACGTCCCAGAGAATCGTCGCATCCTTGCCGTGGACGTGGAAGACCTTCTTGACCCACTTGCGAAGCTGGGGCATCGGGTCGATGAGGCTGACCATCTGATGGCAGGGCTCCCACTGGAGGCCGACGTTCTCCGACGGGATCGCGTCGAACATCATCTCCCAGCAGGTGGGGTCGTGCGCGATGTTCCAGTCGCCGCGGTTCCAGTCGCCGCCCATGTCGCAGTTCTCGAACGCCATGCGCACGCCCTTGTCCGCGGCCTGCTTCTGGAGCGGGCCCCAGACCTCCGCGAACTTCGGCATGCTCTGGTCGATGGGCACGTCCACCACGCGCCCGGCGAAGCCGGTGACGAGGTCGCAGCCGAAGAGGTGCGCCGCATCGATCAGCTTGCGCCAGCCGTCGATCGTCACCTCGGCCATGTCGTCGCCCTTGAGCGGATTCCCGAAGCAGCTCACCGAACTGACGACCGCGCCCGTGCCCGCGAGTACGTCGTTCACCTCGCCCGCGAGCCGTGCGAGATCGGTGTCGCCGAGGGTCTGCCAGAAGGTGATGGAGAACGACTCGAAGCCATAGGGCAGGATCTGCTTGATGTAGTCGGCGGCCTTGGGCCCACCGTTCACGAGCGTGCCGATGCGGATGTCCTCGTGCATGGAGCGTCACCTCTGTCGGGTTGGGCGCACGCGCGCCTGTCTGCAAGCGGCGGGCTATTCGGTGGGGCGGGGTAGGGGGCCTGCCGCCCTCACACCTCTGGCGCCTTCTCCACCACCGCGACCCGTATCTCGAACTCGCCGTTCGTGTCCGGGTGGAAGCGCGGGCCGTAGATCTCGATCGCGCCGCACATCGCGTCCCGGTACCCGGAGTTCGGCATCCACTGGTTGTTGATGACGTCGTATGCGGGACCGATGCCGGCGAGCCCGCCCTCGGCCTGGAAGACCGCGTAGAGGCCCTCCGGGACGGTGTGGGCGACGAAGCCCTGCGGGAGTTCGCCGACGGCACTGACCGCGACGCCCGCCAGGTACCACGGCTCGCGCGTCCCGTCCTCCGCCTCTCTCGGGCGGATGACCCCGTAGCAGAGGCCATCGCCGAGTCGGTGCGGAATGCGCTCCGCGGCGGCGATGAGCGTGTAGAAGAGCGTGGCCACCAGGTTCCAGCCCAGCGTATCGGGCGGGTACTCCAAGCCCACTACCGTGAAGGACTCGCAGCGCTCCACGCGGGGTTCCATGCCATGAGTCCCTTTCTGTGCGGTTCTGCGCGCGACGTCCGGCCAGTCCGAACGTCAGGGCCTCCGCCAGCACCTGACTGAGGAGGGCCTGTCATGCTAACGGGCGACAGCTTCCGACCGACGACCTCGGGGGCCTCCGTGGATGACCGAGACACCGGCGCGCTCCCTCACGAGGGCCGCGATGATGCCCCGGAGACCGCCGTGGGCCGCGGCTTCGCACTGACGATGGACGCCGTTCTGGGGATCTCGTCCCTGGTCGGCCTGGCCCTCGCCCCGTTCCTCTACCACTGGCTCCGCCCGAGCGGCGCACCGGGTGGGATCGACTGGTCGGCTGCGGGATCGGTGTCGGCCC
>CAZCER010000342.1:0-5957 GCA_964497385.1 uncultured Armatimonadia bacterium
CGGAGATGGGGTTGTCAGGCCTCCGGCAGGCACTCCTTCAGCGCCGCGCGGGTGTTCGGGCTGAGGTCGCAGGATGGCGCGAGGGTCACGGGCATGTCCTTGTAGCGCTTGCGGCGGGCCTTGTCGGTGTCGGAGGTGATGTCCACGATGAAGTGGCGGACCTCGTCGTCCGTCGCGTGGCGGATGTGGACGGCATCGAAGTCGAAGAGGGCCTGACCTTCGAAGCTGGTCTTCCGGGCGCGAAGGGTCCAGTTGACGCAGAGGAAGCGACCTTCGGTCCAGGACTCGCGGGGATCCTCGGAGTCGAGCACCGCGAGCACCGGGCCGCCATGCTGGAGGCTCTCGGTGCTCTGCCGACACGACCGGCAGCCGTAGTAGGTCACGCCGGAGAGGAGGCCGAGCTTCTCCCTGTGGGCGCCGAACCGGGTGAAGCACCGGGGACAGAGGTGGCCTTTGAGACGGTGCATGTAGCGCCTCTCGGTGGACCAGGCGATCCAGCGGACCAGTTCGAGGGCGAGGTCTTTGTCGACCCACTGGTTGCGGATCGCGGCGGTGAGAGCGTCCATGCACTCGCCCTCGCGGAAGATCATGAGGTAGTAGGCGCGGTAGCGTTGCTCGACGTCCCCCGACGCGAAGGCGCGAATGAGGTCGTCGACCGTTCGGCGAGCGTCGAGTTCCGGAGAGGCCACGACGCGACGGGCCCACTCGGGAGCATCGGGCTCGGCCATCGCCAGAAAGAGTTCGTCCCGGCCCGGCCGGTCCCGCCACCAGGAGGCGTACGGGCGGAGTTCGCGCGGGAGCATGCGGAGTCGGTAGCCGTAGGCGTCGGGCTCGCTGACGCCGTCGATGATGGAGGCGAAGCCGCGCTTCTTCCCCTGGCGCCACTGGTACTCGAAGGTCCTGCGGCAGGACGTCAGGAGCGTGTGCCACTCGACAGTGCCCTGACGAAGCGCGGCCTGGGTGGAGACGAACTTGGCCCCTGCCGCAAGGCCACCCAGAATGCCGAGGGTGAGGAACATGAGCATCACGAAGCCGCCGGCGTCCCCGTGGACCTGTGCGGCAACCACGGAGCCGAGCATCACCGCCGCGACCGCCCCGACGACGCCTCCACCGACGATCCAGCCCATCTCCCCGGCTCTCGCGGCGGCGGCGCGCGCCTCGGCTGAGGCGGGCGCATGGGCCACATCGGCGTAGAGCTTCGCGGCGAGGAGTTCGTCCTCGCCGTGCGTCCACTCGCGCCAGAACACATCGTGCCAGTGTGGGGCCCCGGTGGGCTCCTGCGCCATCGGTCACACCCTCTCGCGCATGTGTGGAAGTGACGTTCGAGAGGGCGGCCGGTGACGCCTGCCCATTGCACCGAGCGGCGCGCTTCCGGCTCCAGGCGCCAAACAGCCGACGAGTTGAGGGCGCCCGTGTGGTTGAAGTGGTCGGGATCGACGGGCTGGAGGGACTCGGAGCCGCATCACGCCAGCCGACGTCACTCCCCGCCGGGCGCGGCCGGCAGCCACTGCCCGGTGTTGGCGTTCAGGATCGCCTCGCCCGCGTCGGCGGCCCTGACCCTGACCGTCCGCAGGAGGATCCCGAGTGTGCGAGGGTCGCTGGAGCCCGGCTCCACGGCTTGCGGGCGCCATCCCTGGCAGCGCAGTTCGAGACGCACGCGATCTTCTGGAGTCGGCGGCAGGTCGAAGCTCAGGCCCTCGCCGGGAACGAGCGGCGCGAGCAGCGCGCCATCCAGGTAGACGCCGGAGTCCGCGGCTACCGCGAACGAGCGCACCTCGCACTCGAGGGTCACGGTGCAGGCTCTGCCCGCCGGTACGGGCAGGATAAGGTAGCTGGTGGCCTCGCTCCAGCGGAACGTACGCCCCTCCAGCCGCTCCCGCCCCCCGAAGCCCTTCAGGTAGCGATCGTCGCCGGCGGCGCCAACCTCGATGCGGTAGTGCGCTCGCGCCTCGTCGGTCCACTGCACGGGGTCGGCTTCATTGAGCCCCATGAGGGTGCGGTTGCCGGCCTGGTTCTCGACGCGGAATCCGCCGGCGGCCTGGTTCGCGGTCAGGATCGCGGAGACGACCTCCGGCCCCACGAGCACGTCCAGGTGGTCCTCGGTGAAGCTGCAGCCCTGCACGAGGGACTTGCCCGCATCGAGTTGGAGCGCCGGGGAACCGACGCCGCGGTTGTCCCAGTGTACGAAGTGGCAGCCCGTGGCGCTGAACTGGCCGGCCGGGCTTCGCATCCACACGCAACGGTCGATCGGCCCCCAGAAAGAGCAGTTGCTCAGGCTGACAAGGCCCTGAACGTCGGGCCCGATCTCCAGGCACACAGCCTCCTGCGAGCCCCAGCGCCCGACGAACTCGCCGTTGGTGATGAGGAGGCCCGGCGGCTGAGCCTGCTCGACGAGCACCGCGCGCTCGCACGAGTCCGCGCCGAGACCGAGGAAGTTCCCGTTCGCGCTCCCGTTCGCGTAGGCGGAGAACTTGTACCCGACGCCGTAGCCAAAGCAGAACGTGTTCAGCACGTACTCCCAGTCCGTGCGCGCGAACTCATACGCCACTCCCTCGGTGTTGACCCACTTGCTGTAGGGGTTGTTCGGATCGTACGCCGTCCCGAAGGGCCAGAGATGGATGTTCTCAACATGGCCGATGTCATAGCACTCGTCGACGAAGACGCCTCGATGACTCGGATAGCCGGTGATGTTGCGCACGAGATGCCGGTGGGCGCGCACCAAGCGGATCCCGTCATAGGGGTTCAGGAGCATGCAGTTCCGGACACTCACGTTGAGGGTGTCCTCGGACTCCACGCAAGGCGGGTACGGGATCGGGGGCACGTCCTCCTGGCTCCACTCGGGGTAGACGATGACGAGGCCGGCTACGCCCGCGTTGTCGCCGGCGAGGCGGATGAACGGCGCGCCATCGGGCTCTCCTCGCCCCGCGTACGCGCACAGCACCGATCCGGAGGCGGCGTCGACCGAGTTCACCGACGGCGCCCACCGGAAGACGCCTTCGAGCGTGACGTTCGCGGGCACGGTGAGCGTGCCGTCGAGTCGGAAACGGCCGGCGGGCGCCTGGACCACACCACCGCCCGCGCGGCCCGCCTCGTCGAGAAGGCCCTGGAACACGGCGGTGCAGTCCGTCTGCCCATCGCCGACAGCGCCCGCGACCACCACGTCCCAGCGAGGGTAGGCGGGCTCCTGAGCGAGTGCGGCAGGGGCAAGGACAGAGGTCATCAGTGTGAGTAGCGCTGAGTGCTTCATGGTGCGCCTCCCCGAGTCCACGTGCGCCTTCTGACGGACTGAGCCCGCCGAGGCCGCTCCGCCATGCGCCTACTCCCCGTAGAACCATCCGACCGGCACGGTCTTGAGTTGCAGCGAGAGTCCGCCCGTGTAGTTGAAGTACGTGATGAGCGCGCGGTCCTCGACCCACGTCACGGCGGGGTAGGCCCAGCGGTCGTCGGGGCTGTCCTCGAGGTTGCGGAGGTTCTCCCATGTCGCGCCCTCATCCCGCGAGATGGCCGCCGTGAGAGGGTTGCGCGAGTTGGGGCTCCCGATGTCGTTGTTCCAGATAGCGAGGAGGTCACCCGTCGAGGGCGCGCGGCTGATCGATGCGGGCGAGGCGGTGCAGGTGAGGGCCGTAGGCTCCGGGTCGGTCCAGGTCTCCCCGCCGTCCGAGGAGTGGCTGGCGTACTGGGCCCCGAGCCCCGTCCGCATGAGCATCAGCACGCGCCCGTCCTTGAGTTCGACGCACGCGGGTTCGTAGCTGGGGCCTCCGGCGGGCTGCACGCGCCGACTGTCTCGCCAGGTCTCACCATCGTCGTCCGAGAGGCAGCAGTAGCTGTCCCCACCCTCCCAGGCCTCGAGGAGGATGCGTCCCGAGGAGAGGCGGATCGAGCGTCCGTTCGTGAGTCCGGTGTACTTGCCGTCGGGGGAGAGCTGCTTGGCGGGACCGAAGGTGCGGCCGTCGTCGGCCGAGGTCCGCATCATCACGCGGCAGTCGGCGTTCTCGCTGTTCTTCTGGCAGTGGAAGAGCGCGAGGTCGCCGCTCCGGAGCCGGAGGAAGTTGACCTCCATGACGTTGCAGCCACCGTCATTCTCGACGAGGGTGTACTTGTCGCCCCAGGTCAGGCCGCGGTCGGAGGAGACGCGGCCGACGATGCGCGCCGGACCGTGGTCGGCGCCGTCGCCGGCGTAGAACTCGGTCCAGGCGAGCAGGAGGCTTCCGTCCTTGAGCGGCGCGATCGCCGCCTCCGAGTTCCGCGGGTTGTCCGGCCCGACCGGTCCGACCACCTGATGGAGCACGCCGTCCGCCTCCTCGACCTGGGCGCTCGCAGCCAGCGCACAGGCCACACAGAGAAGCGCAACCACTGCCAATCGCATCGCGTCACTCTCCGTTCCCGTTGTGCGGGGATTCGCCGCGCACCGGCGGCGGGCCTGCGAGGAGACGCATGGTCGAACGGCGCGGGGAGGCGCGGCGGCTCACATTTCTCTTGACGTTGCAAACAGATGTTTGTATTCTTGGCGTGGGTGATGCGCATGAAGATCGCGAGTCTCGAGACCTTCGACATCTCCGCGCCTCTGCTCGAGAGGCTGCTCGTGCGCCACGGCGAGGGCGCGGAACTCCTGCCCGTCCAGGAGAAGGCCGTCCGTGAGCATGGTCTCCTCGCCGGGCAAGACCTCCTCGTCTTCGCCCCGACCTCGGCCGGGAAGACCCTCGTCGCCGAACTCGCCATGCTCCGGGCGCTCAGTCGGGGCGAGAAGGCGCTCCTCGTGATGCCCACCCGCGCGCTTGTCGAGGAGAAAGTCGCGCTGCTCGAGGAGACCTACGGAGATCTCGGCCTGCGAGTCGTCGCGGGGACGCGCGATCGCCGGGAGCACGACTACGCCCTCCGCCACCGGCTTTTCGACGTGGCCGTCGTCGTGTACGAGAAGCTCGCGAGCCTCCTCGTGGGGTCGGAGACGTATCTCGACGAGGTCGGAGTTCTGTGTCTCGACGAACTCCAGCTTCTCTGGGAGCCAAACCGGGGCTGGCACATTCAGTGGATTCTCCATGTGGCGCGCGAGCGGCGCGAGCGGGGCGGGCGGACGCCGCAGATTGTGGGGCTCTCGGCGGCGCTCTCGGAGGCCGATGAGTTCGCTCGATGGTTGGATCTGCCGCTCCTGCACGAGCCGCGTCGGCCGGTGCCGCTCCGGACGGGGGTGCTTCATTGCGGGGTGCTGCACTACCGGGACGGGCGCGACGGCTCTTGGGCGCGGGAGACGCTCGTGCCCGATCTGCCGAGCGACTTCGAGTGGCTGGAGAGCGACGCGCGTCGGCGGGAGGAGATGATCGCCGGGGCGTTGCGGCTCGCGGGCGATGGGGAGCGTGTGGTGTGTTTCGCGGCCTCGAAGCACGACTGTCACGCCCTCGCGCAGCGTTTCGCGCGGGACGCGGACGGCCCGGCGGCGGAGAAGGCCCTCGCCCGCCTCGAGGAACTCCCGCCGAGCGTCGCCGGGGCGCATCTCGAGCGGATGCTGCGGCGCGGCGTCGCGTTCCACCATGGGGATCTTCAGTCGGACCTGCGCGTGCTCATCGAGGAGGCGGCGCGCGAGGGTGAGGTTCGCTTGCTCTGCGCCACCTCGACCCTCGCGATGGGAGTGAATCTCCCGGCGGACACCGTCTTCGTCGACCCGAGGCGGTGGTACGGCCGGGACGACGAGTGGGCCTCGGGGGGGATCTCGCGCGTCGACTTCGAAGCCATGGCCGGGCGAGCGGGGCGGTTTCTGGAGGGCGCGACGGATCGCTTCGGGCGGGCGATTCTCTGCGCCTCGAGCGTGGTGGAGCGCGACGCCCTCATCGCGCGGCACGTGCACCCCACCGCGGCTCCGCCGCAGGCTCGCCGAGACGGTCCGGCTCTCGGGCTGTGGCTTCTGAGGCTCGCCTGTCGGCGGGGCAAGCTCACGTCTCCGGTTGCGCGCGAGGCGCTGGGCC
>CAZCER010000343.1:0-5953 GCA_964497385.1 uncultured Armatimonadia bacterium
CAAAGCCGTGGTTCTCGATCCCGCGTGCCAGCTCGGCGAAGAAGGGGTTGGCGTTGTCGGGGACGATCAGCCCAATGGTGCGGGTCTCTTGGCGCACCATCGCGCGGGCGAGCGAGCTGGGCCGGTAATTGAGCTTCTCCACCGCGGCGACGACGCGGGCGCGGGTCGCCTGGCTCACAAAGCGCGTGTCGTTGAGCACATGCGAGACGGTGCTGATCGAGACCCCGGCGGCTTGCGCCACATCGTAGATCGTCGCCATGGTCACTCCTCCGTAAGCGCTTACGGTCTTGCTTCCTCGCGGTCGCGCGCGCACCTTCCGGTTTTTTTTGGGGGATTTCACGTTCCCAGCAAATCGGCTTAGGCATTGCCTATGAAGCATCCAGACGGCCCCGCGCGCTTCGGGTCGCGGGCGGTCCGGGCTCCGAGCGGCCATGTCCGCTGGGCGGGCCGCCAGTGCCTGGGGAGGGGACGTGGCGGAAGCGTTTACGTCCGCGCGCGCGGCCGCGGAGGCGGTGAGCGCGGGGTCCGCCCGAAGCAGGGACATCCGGGAGACTACGCCAATCTGCACGGGGCGGACGGCGCGGAGGTCACGATTGAGCGGCATCGGCTTTGACAACGACACCTACCTGCGGGAGCAGACCGCGGCGATCCTCGAGCGCGTCGGCCGCTCGGCCGGGAAGCTGTATCTGGAGTTCGGCGGGAAGCTCACCTTTGACTTCCACGCCGCCCGCGTTCTTCCCGGGTACGATCCGAATGTGAAGATGCGGCTGCTGGAGGGGCTGAGAGACCAGATCGAGGTCGTCCTCTGCGTGTGCTCGGAGGATCTCGAGCGGGGCCGCATCCGAGGCGACTTCGGGATCACCTACGATCTGGCGACCCTGAAGGCCATGGACGATCTCCGTGACTGGGGGATCCCCGTCTCCGCCGTGGTTCTCACGCGTTACCGCGGCGGCCCGGCGTCGGAACGGCTCATCGGGCAGCTCGCGGCCAAGGACATCCGCGCCTACACCCACGCGCCGATCGCCGACTACCCGAACAACGTGGACCTCATCGTGTCCGACGAGGGCTACGGCCGGAACAGCTTCGTGGAGACGGAGAAGCCCATTGTCGTCGTGACGGGCACCGGCCCGGGCAGTGGGAAGATGTCCACCTGCCTCTCCCAGCTCTACCACGCCCACCGCGGCGGGGCGGACGCCGGCTACGCCAAGTTCGAGACGTTCCCAATCTGGAACCTGCCCGTGGAGCACCCCGTGAACGTCGCCTACGAAGCGGCGACCGCCGATCTCGGCGACATCGTGATGATCGACCCGTTCCACCTCGAGGCCTACGGTCGAACCGCCGTGAACTACAACCGAGACATCGAGAACTTCCCGATCCTCAAAGCCATCATCGACCGCATCGCCGGTGACCGAGGGACCGGAGTCGTCTACCAGTCGCCGACGGACATGGGTGTGAACCGCGCCGGCTGGGGCGTCGTCGACGACGCGGTCGTCTCCGCGGCGTCGACCCAAGAGGTCATCCGACGCTACTTCCGGCACAACTGGGAGCGCGCGCGCGGGCTCTGCTCCCCCGATGCCGTTCGCCGCGTTCAGAAACTCATGGCCCGGCTCGGGGCCTCGGCGACGGACAGGCCGGTGGTCGATCCGGCGCGCGAGGCCGCGGCCGACGGGGAGAGGCGCCGGAAAGGGAACGATGGTTTCTACTGCGGCGCGGCGCTCGAGCTGCCTACGGGCGAGATCGTAACCGGCAAGAACTCCCCGCTGTTTCATTCCGCCTCCGCCGCGCTCCTGAACGGGATCAAGGCCCTGGCCGGCCTGCCCGAGCCGATGCACCTGCTGCCGGCGAGCGTCATCGAGAGCGTCACGGCGCTGAAGTCGAGCTACCTGGGGGCCGCGTCGCCGAGCCTGAACGTCCAGGAGGTCCTCATCGCGCTGGGGATCAGCGCCGCGAGCAACCCCGCCGCCAAGGCGGGAGTCGAGACGCTGCCCCAGCTCCGCGGCGCGCAGATGCATCTCACGCACGAGCCCGGCGCGGGCGACGAGACCGGCCTCCGGAAGCTCGGCGTCGAGCTGACCACGGACGCGAACCCGACTTCTCAGGGCTACTTCCTACGGTAGCGGGGCGATGGGCGCGCGGGCCGGCGCGTCCATCGCGCAAGGATGGCCGGCGCTCGCGGTGTAACGGTAGGAGGTCGGGTTCTCACGGGGACCGACCGGCGGCGTGGTTGGCGGCCATCCGGAGAGGAGTTGGACCATGTTCGTGCAGCAGTTCTTCGTTCGGGGGCTCTCCCATTCGTCCTACCTGGTCGGCGGGTCCAAGACGTGCGCGATCGTCGATCCGCGCCGTGATGTCGGGATCTACGTGGACGCGGCGCTGGAGATGGGGCTCAAGATCACGCACATCATCCAGACCCACCTGCACGCGGATTTCGTCAGCGGGCACATCGACCTCGCGGAGATCACGGGGGCGTCGATCATGGTTCCCGCCTCGGGCGGCTCGCAATTCGAGCACGTCGGCGTCTCCGAGGGCGACAGCTTCGAGATCGACCAGCTTCGGCTGACGGTCTTGGAGACGCCGGGGCACACGCCGGAACACGTCTGCTATGTGGTTGAGGACACGAGCCGCGGAGACCAGGCGGCCTCGGTCTTCTGTGGGGACACGCTCTTCGTCGGAGACGTCGGTCGCCCAGACCTCTTCCCCGGACAGGCGCCGACGCTGGCGTCGGCGCTGTACACGAGTTTGCACGAGAAGCTGCTCAGGCTCCCGGACTTCTGTGAGGTTTACCCGGCGCACGGGGCGGGATCGCTCTGCGGTCGGGCGATGAGCGCGAAGCGCACGAGCACGATCGGTTACGAGCGGCTCTTCAACGACGCGCTCCAAGTCCCCGGCCGCGAGGAGTTCATCCGCTCGCTCACAACGGACATGCCCGAGGCGCCCGATCACTTCTCACGCTGCAGCGCCATCAACGGGGCGGGACCGGCCACGCTCGCGTCCTTGCCTCCTTGCGAGCCGCTCTCGGCGGGGGCGTTCGTCGAAAGGGCGAAAGACCCGAACACGGTCGTCGTCGACGTGCGCAACTACGAAGCGTTCGGGGGGCAGCACGTGCCGGGCGCGTATCACATCGCGGCGAGCGGCAACCTCCCGACTTTCGCCGGTTGGATCGCGCCCCCGGACAAGGACATCCTGCTGGTCGCGGATTCGCCTTCGGCGGCCGCGGACGCCGTCGTGTGGCTGCGGCGGGTGGGACTTGACCGAGTGGTCGGGCGTCTCGACGGCGGGATGAACGAGTGGGCGAACGCCGGTCTGGAGTTCGCGACGGTCCCACAGCTCTCTATGAGGGGGCTGCGCGCGCTGATGGACGGCGGTCGGCCGATGGTCTTGCTGGACACCCGAGGCCCGAGTGAGTTCGAAGCGTCTCACATCGACGGCGCGATCAACATCCCGGCCACGGAGCTTCGGACGCGCCACAGCGAGTTGAACCCCTCAATCCCCATCGTCGTGATCTGCAACAGCGGCAACCGCTCGAGCCTTGGCGCGAGCCTTCTGCTCCAGGCGGGCTTCACGGAGGTGCTGAACGTCGCCGGCGGGGTCACGGCGTTCGCGGCCGCAGGCCTGCTGCCGGAGTGCCCGCGCTGCGTGGCGCCGCACTGTCCGGGCTTTTCGAACAGCGCCGGCCGGCGGAGCGCCTGACGCGCAGGGAGGGACGCCGCTATGGAGTGGATCGGGATGGAGCGCTGGTCGCCCTACGCGGCCGGCGTCGGGATCGGCCTGCTGTCGTGCCTAACCTTTGTGCTGTCGAACAAGCTGCTCGGGTGTTCGACCTCCTTCGTGACGAGCGCGGGGCTGATCGGGCGTCTGTTCGGCAAGGGGCGCGTCGAGAGGAACGCGTACTACCGAAAGATGGGCGTCGCGATCGACTGGCAGTGGATGCTTGTCCTCGGCGTCGCGATCGGAGCCTTCGCCAGCGCAATGCTCTCGCGAGGTCTCTCCGTGGAGTGGACGCCTTCGGCCTGGGCGACCGCCTTTGGCGACTCGCCCGGGTTGCGTTGCGGAGCGGCCCTTGTCGGAGGCGTTCTGATGGGCTTCGGGGCGAGATGGGCCGGCGGGTGCACGAGCGGGCACGGAATCAGCGGCGGCCTGCAACTCGCCCTGAGCGGATGGGTCGCCGTGATGGCTTTCTTCGTCGGCGGGATCGCGACGGCGTTTCTGCTCTTCCGTGTGTTCGGCGGCTGACAGGAGGGGGACGCGAATGCTGAACGCATTGCACGAGAACCGGCGCGCCCAGCTCGCCCTCGGACTGCTCGGGGGCGTGGTCTTCGGCTTCCTGCTCCAGCGAGGGGGAGCCACGGACTACAACGTCCTCGTCGGTCAGCTTCTCCTCACGGACTTCACTGTCCTGAAGATCATGCTCTCGGCCGTCGTCACAGGCATGATCGGCGTGCATCTGCTCCATCGGTTCGGGCTGGCCAAGCCGAGCCCGCGTCCAGGCTCGTGGGGCTCGACCGCGATCGGCGGGCTCATCTTCGGAGTCGGCTTCGGGGTGTTGGGCTACTGCCCGGGCACGGTGGCCGGGGCTGTAGGCGAGGGACGCCTCGACGCGATCGTGGGCGGGGTTCCGGGGATTCTGCTGGGCGCCGCGCTCTTCGCGGCGTTGTACCCGAAGCTGAGCCGCGGCATTCTGGAGAAGGGCGCCTTCCGAAGCCTGACGTTGCCCGAGGCGCTCGGCGCTCGCACCTGGTGGGTCATCCCGCCACTGGCTCTAGCGCTCGTCGGGGTCCTCGTGTGGTTGGAGTCCGCGGGGCTCTAGGGCGGGGAGGAACCGGATGCGCAGGACCACGCTGAGCGACCTCGCGCCGGGCCTGTGGCGGCTGCTTCACTACCGCCGGGAGGATCTCCGGGGAGACCTCACGGCCGGAGTCACCGTAGCCGTCATGTACGTGCCGCAGGGGATGGCGTACGCGATGCTGGCCGGCCTCCCCCCGGTGGCGGGCCTCTATGCGGCGACACTGCCGCTCCTCGTCTACGGCCTGTTGGGTTCGGCCCCGCAGCTCGCGGTGGGACCGGTGGCCATCGTGTCCCTGATGGTCTACGCGGCGTGCGAGCAGCTTGCGGAGCCCGGTTCCGCGGAGTACGCGGGTCTCGCGGCGCTGCTCGCCCTGATGGTCGGCGGGCTCAAGCTCGCGATGGGACTCGCCCGCCTGGGCTTCGTGGTGCGGTTCCTGTCACACGCGGTCATCAGCGGCTTCACTTCGGCGGCCGCGGTCACCATCGGCCTAAGCCAACTCAAGCACCTCCTGGGCGTCGACGCGGGCGAAGGGGAGTCGGCTCTGAGGATCCTGATCTCTCTGGCTCCGGGGCTTGGGGATGTGCATGCCCTCACGCTCACGCTCGGCGCGGCGGCTCTCGCCGGCATCCTGGTGTTGGCGCGCATCGCCCCCCGCGTTCCCGCCCCGATACTCGTGGTCCTTGGGACGACGGTCGCGACATGGGCTCTCGGCTTGGGCGAGGCGGGCGTGCGGACCGTAGGCGCGGTTCCGGCGGGCCTGCCGCCGCTGGCCCCGCCGCTGAGCCATCTTGGTCTCGTGCAGTCGCTCGCCCCCGCGGCCGTGACGATAGCGCTCGCGAGCTTCATGGAGTCCATCGCCGTGTCCAAGTTCCTGGCGGCGAAGGAGAAGACGCGGGTTGAGCCGGACCAGGAGTTGCGCGCTCTCGGCGCCGCGAACCTCGTCGCGGGGCTGTTCTCCGCCTATCCCGTGACGGGAGGCCTGAGCCGGACCGCGGTCAACTACCGCGCCGGCGCGCGCACGACAGCCGCGTCGATGATCAGCGCCATCCTCGTGCTGGTGACCCTCGCCTTCCTGACCCCCGTGTTCCACCATCTCCCGAAGGCGGTGCTGGCGGCGATCATCATCGGAGCCGTCACGTCGCTCATCGATCCACGGCAGGCCGTGCG
>CAZCER010000344.1:0-5934 GCA_964497385.1 uncultured Armatimonadia bacterium
ACCCTCCGAGGGCTTCAGACGAACGACATCGCGGCTGTCCGTGTCGTGGGCGGCGGCTCGCGGAACCAGCTCTGGAACCAGATTCGCGCCGATGTGTGCGGAGTTCCGATCGTGACCATCCGCCAGAAGGAGACGACCGCGTTCGGCGCCGCCATGTTCGCGTTCGTGGGCGCGGGGGTATTCGGGAGCCTCGATGAGGCGCGCGAGACGGCCGAGGTCGAGGCCGTGTTCGAGCCCGGGGCGGACCGTGAGCGCTATGACGCCCTCTACGCCCGCTATGCGGCTCTCCCGCCAGCCCTGAAGGCTCACTTCACCTCGGAGGTCTGACGCGTTCCCACGCCGGCGGGTCTCGGGCCTCGCGTCCGCTTCTCTTGGGACGCGCCGTAAAGACAAACGGGCGGAGGCTGACGCCTCCGCCCGTTGTGTTTGGTTCAGGGTGTGGTGCTAGTTGCCCTTCTTCTCGCCAGCCGGGGCCGGCTCGCCAGGGGCCTTCTTCTCTGCGCCCGGCTCTGCGCCCGGGGCCTTCTTCTCGTCGCCAGCGCCGGGGGCCTTGGCGCCATCGTCGCCGGGGGCCTTGGCGCCATCGTCGCCGGGGGCGGCCTCTTCGCTGCCAGGGGCCGACTCTTCGGGCTTCTTGGTCTCGTCGACCTTGGCGTCAGGCTTCTTGGTCTCGTCGGCGGCCTTGGCGTCAGCGGGCTTCTTCGCCGGTCCGCCGGGCGGGGTCGCCGGGGCGCCAACAGCCGGGCCCTCTTCGGTCTTCGGCTTGCAGGACACGACGGTGAGCATGGTGCAGACGAACGCTACGACTACAGCAAGAACCAACAGAGTGCGCATATGTTCCTCCTCCAGAGATACCTGGGCTCGGCCTGCCCTTCGGGGGCAGCGCCGCCGAAGGCAGCCTAGACCGCGCCCGTCCAACGCGCTCGCGCCAGGCATATCCCCGGCCGAACTCGCGCTTGAGGCTTCATCTGCCTCAACCACCTAATTGGCCGAAATCGGGCGAGGCGGGACACAGAAAATGCGGCGACTTCGCGTCTACTCGGTCTTCGATTCGGCGGACGGCGCGCTCCCCGCGTCTTCGCTCTCAGGCTCGAGCCCCACCGTGATCGTGATCTCGACGGGTTTGCCGCTCTCCTGCTCGATGAGAAGCCGTTTGGTCTTGTCCGGGCTGGTGAACTCCCAGCCGTTGCCTCCGAAAGGTCCCAGGTCGAAGCCGTTGTTGGTCCAGTCCGCCAGCTTCTCGACGTACCACTTCTTGATGTCCTCGTAGGCGCCGTCGCTCGTGAACATCGCCTTCGTCGCTTTGCCGTCGGGAGAGCACTCGCCCGGCTTGAGGCCCTCGTAGAGCGGTACGCCGGCCTCCGCGGCAATCCCCTCGGGCGTGTCCTCCGACGTGGGCTCTCCGACTTCCTCGGACGCCGCGGACTCCGCGGGCGCCGTCGCCGCGCTCTTCGTCTCCGGGGGCTTGGCCTTGGTCGCGGGAGCGGCGGGCGTCGGTTCATCCTGGGGCTTAGCGCAGGAGGCGATCACCAGAGTCAAGCTCACGATCAGCGTCGCCGTCAGGAGCAGTGAAACAACGCGCATGCAGTCATCCTCCTTGGTGTGACTTCGAGCATCGGCGCCTACGGCGCTCAGTCTCTTCTTGTCCCCTGGCGCCCGGAGGCGGACACGCGACAAGCGAACGGGCGGGCGCCGCATGCGAGGATTCGGGCTCCCGAGGGCTGAAGGACACGCCGCCACTCGCGCTTGGGCCGGGGCTTGGCTCACCGCGTGGCGGAAGGACGTTGCCTGTGCTTCGCCCGCTTCGCACGCCCATCCGCATGCTTGCGGCGCTCTCGCTAACCCTAGGGCTCGCTTGGGGTCAGCCAGCCACGCTGGTGATGGACCCCGCCGCTCCGACCGAGATCCGGTTCGATGGGCGGGAAGCCCTCCATGTGCGCGTTACGGTCTCGGCCACCGGGGGCGAGATGAGTCCATGCATCGACGAACTCGAGGTCTATGGTCCGGCAGGGACCGAGAATCTGGCCAATGCGAAAGCGGGGGCGTTGGCGACCGCTTCGTCCTGCATCGCCGGGTACGGCGCGCACGCCGTGAAGCATCTGAATGACGGCCAGTACGGCAACGGCAGAAGCTGGATCCCCGCCTCGCCCGGTCTGGAGTGGGCCGCGATCGAGCTGCCGGCGCCGACCGCGGTGGACCGCGTGATGCTCTCGCGGGACCGTGAAGGGCGCTTCGCCGATCGCCTGCCCAGTCGGATCGCCATCGAGACGTCCATGGACGGCGTGACGTGGACGGCTGCCGGGGAGTGGCAGGTGCTCGCCGCGCGACGCGGCGCGGTCGCTCCACCGCCTCTTCCCGCCGCTCCGCCCCCTCCGGGCGAGGCGGCCGGACTCGGCGCCAATGCGGCCCCGAGCGAGGACGATCGGGGCTATCGGAATCTGGCGCTCGGACCGGATGCGCGCGCGGCCGCGTCCTCGGTCTACGCCGGCGGGGCGTTCGCCATCCACCAGGTGGCTCACCTCATTGATGGGCTCGGCGGGAACGATCACAGTTGGATCTCGGCGGGGGAACCCTCATGGGTCCAGGTGGACCTCGGCGGCGAGTACGCGCTCTACCGCGTCGCCCTCGGCAATGACGACGGCGGACGCTATCAGGATCGCGGCGCCACGAGCTACCGGGTCCTGACGTCCCAAGACGCCAACGACTGGACAGAGGTCGCGCACTCGGAGGGCGCGCCCTTGCTCAAGCGCCGTGAGCATGTGTTCGAGCCTGTGCGAGCGCGCTTTGTGCGCGTCGCGATCGAAGCCGCGAGCGGCTCGGAGGCGCGCATTGACGAACTTGAGGTCTACGGGTCCGAGACCGACGTCGCCCCAGCCGACGTCGAGGCCGCGCGCAAGGCCGCCCGGGCCCCCGGCTCATTCCCCGAAGTGGAACTCCTGCGCTACGCCTTCCTCGGTGAGGAGCACGCGTGGCTGAAGACGTTCGGTCGCGCGGACCTCGATCCATCTCTCGCGCCCTACAACGGCCGGGTGACGGAGTATCCACGCCACAAGCCGGATGACGCGCTGCCCCTTCCGCCGCTCGCGGAGAAGCCGTTCGCGGACGCGGACCTCTCGGATCCCGCCTGGGACTGGGCCTCGCGCGGGGTCGCGCGGGTGGCCTTTCCCTACGACTTCGATCTCGGTCCGCTGGTGGAGTGCTCCGCGCTGTGCGGCCAGGATGGAGAGCGCCTCTGGCTCGGGATCGAGACGAACCGACTTCTGAGTTCGCATGTCGCGGTTGTCTCGACCGGCGACTGGTCGAGTTGGGGCATCGTCGCGGTCACCGACGGGGCCCTCGTGTACCGCACGTACGACGCCGATGGGACGCCGAGCGAGAGTCCGCTCGAGGCGTCGGCGCTGAGTGAAGACCTCGGCTGTTTCGAGGTCGCCGTCCCTCTCGAGTGGCTCCCCGGCTGGGAGACCGCGGGAGTGCGAGTGGGCCTCGGCATGGGAGGACGCCACGTCCCGCCGCACGGCCGCGGGATCGATTTCGCGCCGGCGGAGGTTGCGTTGGGGCAGGTCGGGCCATGCGCGGGCGGCGCGTTCCGCGTGCGGGTCGCGGTCTCTCCTGAGGCGGAGCCCACGCGCATCGAGGGGTTGCTTGACGGGGGAGGCGATCTGGCGCTGGCCGCCGGCGAGACGCGCATCGTCGAGGTTCGCGCGGACGCGGGGCCGATCGGCCCGGAGCGCGACCTCAAGGTGACGGCCGGCGGCGCGCCGTGCTCGCTCCATCTACTCGCCTACGACCCCACCGCGCGCGTTCTGAGCCATGCCGACGCGATGCTCCGGCGCTTCGCGGACGCCGGTGTGGACGTTGCCGCCTCCGAGGCCGAGTTGGGCGCGCTCCGAGCCGAGCACGCCAGCGCCGCCCTTGGCGATCGCGACCTCTTCTACCGGACCCGAGCCGCGAAGAGAAGGCTTTTCCTTCGGTCTCCGGAACTCGCGCAGCTCGATCGCGTTCTCTTCGCGAAGCGCTTCGCCTATCACCCGTCACACATCTACACCGATTACACCGACGCGCCGTTCCGACCGGGCGGAGGCGTTTGCGTTCTGGAGACGCCGTGGATCGAGGGCGCCCTACATCCGGAGGAGGCCTCGGTCCGGACGCTCTTCGCCTCCGGAGGCGGCATCGCGCGCGACCCCATCGCCGACTTCGAGCTGAGCGCGATCTACTTCGGCTACCGGCCGGCCGCGGACGGCTTCTACCACCTCATGGCGATGGACGCGGAGGGTGGGAACCTCCGTCAGATCACGGATGGTCCCTATCACGACTTCTACCCATGCCCGCTTCCGGACGGGGATCTCGCGTTCATCTCGACGCGGTGCGCCTCGCGCGTGTTCTGCTTCCGCGGGGGCTCCTCGGTGCTCTTTCGGATGAAGACCGATGGCTCAAACATCCGCCCGCTCTCGTACGCGAGCCTCAGCGAGTGGGCGCCGTCGGTCATGCGGGACGGACGCATCGTCTGGACGCGGTGGGAGTACATCGACAAGGGCGCTGACTTCACCCAGACCCTCTGGGCGATCCGGCCGGACGGCTCCCACCCCGAGCTTGTGTTCGGGAACACGATCATCCAACCCAACGGCTACGCAAGCGGCCGCGAGGTGCCGGGAACGAGCGAGATCTCGTGCACGCTGGTCTCGCATTTCGGCGACATCAACGGCCCCATCGCGCTCGTGGACATCGCCAAAGGCCGCTTCGAGCCGAGCGCGATCACGAGCCTCACGCCGGAGGTGCCGTGGCCCGGCATGTGGCCGGCGACGGAGTGCTTCCGCGACCCGCTGCCGATCTCGCGCGACCTCTTCCTCTGCTCTCACGCGCCGCGCGATGTGTTTGGGCTCTATGTCATAGACCGGTACGGGAACCGCGAGGTCCTGCACCTCGACCCGACGCTTGGAAGCATGGGCCCGCTTCTCCTGCGCAAGCAGCCTCGGCCGCCCGTGCTTCCCGACGCTCCGTTGCTCGCGGAGGCGCCCGGGCAGTTCATCCTGTCGGACGTGTACGACGGGCTGGGCCCCGAGGTGGCCCGAGGGAGCGTGAAGTATCTCCGCGTAGTCGAGGAGGTGCGGCACAACATCCAGGAGTTCCCGAACCGCGACCACGTCGACTTCATAAAGTGGTACGCGGCCCCGGTGGACCTCGTCTCCACCCCCTACGGGTGGCCCAGTTTCACCGCCAAAGCGGACCTCGGGATCGTGCCCGTGGCTGAGGACGGCTCCGCGAGCTTCGAAGCGCCGTCGGGCAGGGTGCTCTACTTCCAGGCTTTGGACGCCGACTTCAATGAGATCCAGCGCATGCGGAGCGTCGTGCAGCTTCAGGCGGGTGAGAAGCGCACCTGCATCGGTTGCCACGAGCCCCGCAACACCGCCCCGCCCGTGACCTTCCCGCAGGCGGCGGCGCGGACGCCGGACGCACTCGAGCCGCCGTCCTGGGGCGCCGGCGCGTTCTCCTACGAGAGGGTCGTTCAGCCCGTGTGGGATCGGAACTGCATCTCCTGCCACGCCCCTGGCGGAACGAGCGCGATGGACCTCACGGGAACCCTCGACGCCGAAAACGTGCCCGCGTCGTACCGCACGCTGCTCACGTCGGGTCAGATACACGTCGTGGACTGCGGCTGGAACTCGGGAGGATGCGAGAAGCTCGAGCCGCTCACGTTCGGAACGATCAAGAGCCCGCTCTGGGAACTGCTCAAAGCCGGACACTACGGCGTCGCGCTCACGACCGACGAGATGAGGCGCGTCAAGACCTGGACAGACCTCAACGCGCCGCTATGGCCGGATTACGTCGAACGCGCCGCGCGCGCCGCGCCGCGCGTCATGGCGGACCAAGGGGAGTAGGTCTAATGAGCTTTGCGCAAATCGAGCAGTGCGCATGCTTGCTCTCGGAGGGGCCGCA
>CAZCER010000345.1:0-2350 GCA_964497385.1 uncultured Armatimonadia bacterium
GCCGTCTCGACCGTGCAGGAGGAGATCGGCCTGCGGGGCGCCGCCACGGCCGCGTTCGGGGTCGATCCCGACATCGGCGTCGCATCTGACGTGACCGGCACGGCGGACATCCCGGGCTGCGACGCTCACCGGCGCTCCGACAAGCGAATCGGCGGCGGGCCGGTGATCTGCCGCGGTCCGAACATCAGCCCCCATGTCTGGCGCGGCTTGATGGAGGCGGCCGAGGCCGAGAAGATCCCCTACCAGTGGGAGGCCTACGGGGGAACGACGCCCACCGACGCGCAGGCCATACAGGTCGCGCGGGCGGGCATCGCGACGGGCCTTGTCAGCGTGCCGTCCCGGTACATCCACTACCCGACCGAACTCTGCTCCCTCGGCGACCTCCAGGCGACGGCCCGCCTGCTTGCCGAGTACATCCTGCGCCTCCCGAAGGACGCGCCGCTGATTCCGTAGTGGCCGCGGGGCGCCGCGTCGGCGCCCGGTGCGGCAAGTGAGAGGGCGGAGACCCGTGAGAAAGCAATCTCTCGACTTCCTGCGCGACCTGATGGAGGCCCCGAGCCCCTCCGGCTATGAACAGCCGGCGCAAGAGGTCGTGCGCGCCTACGCGGAGCCTTACGCCGACAGCGTCCGCGTCGATGTGATGGGCAACCTCATCGCGGCCCGAAACGAGGGCGGCTCGCCGAAGGTGATGCTCGCCGGCCACTGCGATGAGATCGGTCTGATCGTCACCTACATTGATGACGACGGGTACCTGCAGTTCACGCAGGTCGGCGGCTGGGATCCCGGAGTCCTGCTCGGGCAGTGGGTCGAGGTCCACGGAGAGTCGGGCCCCGTCCGCGGCATGATCGGCATGCGGTCGCTTCAGGACCTGCCCCCGTCGGAGCGCTCGAAGCCCGTCCAGCTCGACTGGCTCACCATCGACATCGGCGCGGCGGACCGCGCGGACGCCGAAAGCGTCGTGCGGATCGGCGACGTCGCGACGGTCGGTCAGGCCTGGCGGGAACTCCACAACGGCCGAATCGCCGCGCGCGCCTGTGACGACAAGACCGGCGTGTGGGTTGTCATGGAGACGCTCCGTCTGCTCGAGAAGCGCAAGTTCAGAGCGGCGGTGTACGCGGTCTCGACGGTCCAGGAAGAGGTCGGTCTGCGCGGCGCGAAGACCTCGGCGTTCGGCGTCGAGCCCGATGTGGGCGTCGCGGTGGACGTGGGCTTCGCCTCGGACGTGCCTGGGGAATCGAAGAAGAAGACCGCGGACATCAAGCTCGGCGGGGGCCCGATCCTCACGCGCGGCGCGAACATCAACCCGCACGTCTTCGACCGCCTGACCGCCGCGGCGGACGCGAAGAAGATCCCCTACCAGCTCGAGGCCACCCCGGGCGGAACCGGCACGGACGCGAACGCGATGCAGCTCACGCGTTCAGGTGTGGCCACGGCGCTGATCTCCATCCCGAGCCGGTACATGCACACCCCGGTCGAGGTGGTCGATCTGAAGGACCTCGAGAACAGCGCGAAGCTGCTCGCGGAGTTCATCTGCGGGCTCGAGCCGAACGCGAGTTTCATACCGTAGATGACGCCCGCCGCCCTCATCGCCCTGGATGTCGACAACACGCTGATGCCGGTCGACGGGCCGGCGGAGGAGGGCGTCCGCGAGGGCCTGCTGGAACTCGCGGCGGCGGGCGCCAGGCTCGTGATCGCCTCCGGAAAGCCCTGCTACTACCTCGCGGGGCTTGTGCGCGGGCTCGGGCTGATGGACTCGTCGCTCATCGGGGAGAACGGCGCGGAGGTCTGGCTCAACTGCACGTTCCCGCCGGATCTCCTGCCCACGCCCATCACCGACGAGGAGCGCGCCGCCCTTGCCCAGGTGCGCGGCCTTGTGAGCGAGCGGTTCGGCGACAGAGTGGCCTTCGAGCCGGGGACGGTCGCGGTGACGCCGTTCCCGACCGACCCGTCGCTCACCCCGGAGGCGATCCGTGAGGCGATGGACATCCCCCTCCCGCCAACGGTCCAGGTGTATATGCACCCCGACAGCGTCGACTGGGGAGTGAGCCGGATCGACAAGGGTGTCGCGGTCGCCCGCCTCGCCGAGCGCTTCGGGGCGCCGCTGAGTCGCGTCGCGGCGGTGGGCGATGGCGAGAACGACCGCCCGATGCTCGCGATCGCGGAACTCGCGCTCTGGCTCGGACCCGATCCGGCGCCCGCGAGCGCCGTGCGACTGGGCCGCATCCGTGAGGCGCTGCCGCTCTTGAGGGAGTTCGTGCGGCGGAGCGCGGGCAGCTTGCCCGCCGCACCCGGGTAGGCGACGCGTCCCCGCGTCGCGCCGATTCGGTCGCGCACTCCGATCGGCCCCTCA
>CAZCER010000345.1:2450-5912 GCA_964497385.1 uncultured Armatimonadia bacterium
CCGCGTCGCGCCGATTCGGTCGCGCACTCCGATCGGCCCCTCACTCGGGTGGGCGACGCGTCCCCGCGTCGCGCCGATTCGGTCGCGCACTCCGATCGGCCCCTCATTCGGGTAGGCGACGCGTCCCCGCGTCGCGCCGACTCGGCCGCGCACTCAGCTCCTCGGCCCTCTCGCGCGCAGGGGAACACCGTAACGCCCGCGAACGTCAAAGTCACTGTAAGGCAGAAAGGCCCGCTCACGGCTGGGGTGGCCGTGTGTGGAGCACCGGCGGGAAAGGGGACAGCGCGTTCGCCCAGTGCGGGCATCGGATGGTCGACATGGCGCAGGGGGCGCCGGTCGGCGTGACTCAGAAGATTGGATGGCATAGCTGATGGTGCGTAATGCAAACAGATGCACCCACCCCCGATGGCGTCTGTGCGCGGTAGCGCTCGGGTTGGCCTCGATGTGCATGCTCGCTCCGCACGCTGACGCGCAGGGGTTCGCGAACCAGGTCTCCGCGGGCTACTACGACGCGTCGGTTCCGACATGGGCGCCGGCGAACCCGACGCCGGTGAGTGCACCGTTCTCGTTCGGGGTGCTCTGGAACGGTTCCGCGCCGCGCCCAACGTTGCTCGGCCACAGTCGCGGGAGTCACCGCAGTCGTGGCTCTGGCGGCGCTCGTCCCTCTGGGCCTCGCACGCCCAGGCCCGGCGGCCGCCCTTGCGCCCGCGGCCCCGGCCGTCCCAGCTCCGACGGCGCGCCCGCCTGTCGCGCACCGGGTGGAGCCTGGCGACGGGACGACGCCCCTCGCCGCCGCGCTGTTCGTGCGGGACGGGCAGGTCCGCGTCTACTGCCCGACGGGCGAGATGGACGTCCGGCCGGGCATCGTTCAGCCCGTTGTCGCGGTTGGCTCGCGTCGCGCGATGGCTCTCGCATGCGCGTCTTGCCTGATACTCGCCGTGGCTGTCCTGGCCAGGCAACAGCACTCGACCTCGGCCAGACCGACGGAGCCCGCCGCCGAGGTCACGCCCCTTGCTCCCCCAGGTGACCTTCCCGCCCTCGGTGCGGCGCTGTACGCGGGCGATGGCGGGCCGCGTGTGGTATGCGTCACGAGTGAGACGTTCGCGACGCCGACCAACGGCAACCCCACAGGCGACCAGATCCTCTGGACGGCAGCCCTGGACGCGGGCGGCCCCGCGTCAGACTGGCGACCCGGCCCCCCGATGCGCTCGTGGACCTATGGCTGGGATGCGGGCCAGTTCTGCATGTTGGCTCGCGATGGCGAGACGGCGCTCTTCGCCGACGCGTGGGGTGAGACGTGCTGGGTGGAGGTGCATCTCCTCGGAGACGCCGGCGAGGAGCGCCACGGCCTTGGCTTCCCAGGCTTCGGGAGCCTCGGTCGGCGCGAGCTACGGCTCCCTGGTGACTGCATAGCCGAAGGCGCCCGGTCCCCGAGCGGGCTCCTCGTCGGCGACGAGGTGTGGCTCGTCACGCAGTACTGGAGCAGCTCGTCCTACGTGAGCCACGGGCCGTGGGGCACGTGGAAGGCCGAGGACTGGTCTCCCGTGCACCGTTTCGGTGAGGGGCTCCGGCCGGACATTGCATGGGCCGAGAACGTCGGCTTCTTCGTGAGCACCGTGGGACTCTCTCCGAGCAGCGGTCAACACACGGGGCCGGTGTTGCTGGCCAGGTCCCCAGACGGCGATGAGTGGGACGACCCACGGGAACTCCCACTTGAGCGGCACGCTCGCTTCGCAGCGGTGGCGGCTGATCCGGACGTGGGGCTGGTGCTGGTCTACGCCGCCGACGGCGAGGACGGATGGCCGCTCATGGCCGTCCGATCCACGGACTTCGGTGAGACGTGGGGATCGTCTGTCGCCCTTACGGCGCCCGGCGCCCTCACACACAACCCGGACGCGCTGCTACATGGCGGAACGCTCTACATCTCGTACCGGACCCTCAACGCGTCGGCTCCCAGCTACGCGGGCTACCCATCCTGGGCGGGAGTGGAAGCCGTCTACACCATGACCCTCGACCCGAACGACTTGCCCGTGGAGTGAGAGGCGCCGCCCCGTGCTGTTGCCCGGCCGGACCGTGCGGCCGGGAGCAAACGGGGAGAGCAACACGGCCGCCCTCGGCCGCGGCCATCGAAGCCCGGCCGAGGGCGGCCCAGACCATGTGTCCTTACTCCACCCCGGCGCGATCGCCCGCCGTCCCGTGCGGATCGTACACGACCTGCCCATCCACGATCGTCATCTCGACCCTGCACGCGTCGATGAGGTCCGGCTCCGAGAGAATGTCGTGGCTCAGGACGGTGAAGTCCGCGCGGTAGCCGGGGGCGATGGCGCCCTCGAGGTGCGAGGTCCCGCTCGCGATGGCGGGGCCGCCGGTGTACGCCTCGAGCGCCTCGCGGATGCGGAGCTTCTCATCCGCATGCCATCCTGAGCGCGGCCCGCCCTGCCAGGCCGAGCGCTTCACGGCGGCGGAGATCCCTCGCAACGGGTCGAGCGTCTCGACGGGCGCGTCCGAGCCGAAGCAGAGCGTCGCCCCCGAGCGGAGGAGCGAGCCGTACACGAACGCTCGGTCGCTCCGGTCGCGGAGGTGCCGGTCGACCATCGCCTGGTCTGCCTTCAGGTGCACCGGCTGGGCCGAGACGACGACCCCGAGCTTCGCGAAACGGGCCACGTCGTCCGGATGGATGTGCTGGGCGTGCTCCATGCGGTGGGGCAGGGCGGTGCGAACGCCTTCATCGTGCAGGCGCTGGAAAGCGTCGAGAGTCTCGCGGACCGCGCGGTCGCCGATCGCGTGCACGGCGAGACTAAGCCCCGCCCGAGCCGCCGTTCGTCCGAGTTCCACGAGGGAGCCCGTGTTGTGCTCGAGGATGCCGCGATCGTCCGTGCCGTCATAGGGCTCGAGCATGGCGGCCGTGCGCGCGCCGAGGCTTCCGTCCACGAAGACCTTCAGCGACCCGACCCGCAGGTTGGCTCCGCCGAGGCCTCCGCCGATCGCGAGTTCGGCCGCATGCTCGACCCGCGACTCCGGGATGTGATGGGTCACGCGGAACGGGAGCGCCTGCTCGTTCACGAGTTCGAGGAGCGGCGCGAACGTCTCCGGGCCCTCGCAGTTGTGCACCCCCACAAGCCCGAGCGAGTGGGCCTTGCGGACCCCGGAGAGGAAACACTCCTTCGTGCGCTCCCGCGAGAGCCGAGGCCGGAATGCGTACATGGGGCTCATGGCGCCCTCGTAGAGCATGCCGGTGGGCTCACCCGACTCGTCGCGCGCGACCCGGCCGCCCTCGGGGTCCGGGGTGTCCTTGGTGATTCCGGCCGCGCGCAGCCCTGCGCTGTTCACCCACATGGCGTGCCCGCAGCGCGACGTCAGCGCCGCCGGCCGGTCGCCGGTCGCGGCGTCGAGGTCGGCCGCCGTGGGATGCCCCGCGGCCTGCCAGAGGTTGGCGTCCCACCGACCGCCCCAGACCCACTC
>CAZCER010000346.1:0-5895 GCA_964497385.1 uncultured Armatimonadia bacterium
CAACGGAAGCGCTGTCAGCCGCGCTCCGTCGCGGACCAGCACCCACGGGGCGTAGACCAGAGCGAGCGCGGTCTCCTCCTCCGGTCGCCACCCGCACGTCCAGGCGTTGCGCCAGTCCCACACCAGCCATCGCGCCCGCTCAGGCATGTCCGCAAGCCGTAGAGGGCCCTGTGCGAGGGCGTCTCGTTGCTCCGCGGGGAGTTCCGCCAGGATTCTCAGGAGCCACGCACGGTCCCATTGCGCATCCGACCAGCCGCCATCCCGCACGAGGTCGTCCTCGCTCATCCGACGGAGGACCACGCACTTCTCACCATGCACGCTGAAGAGCACGCGGGTGTCGGCGCGGGCGCCCATGAGCGTCTCCACGAGATCCCCGCCCCGCTCCGCCTCGACCTCCCCCCGCAGCGGACCCGCGACATCCGCGGAGCACACTACCCGATGCCCCTCACGCTCCACCCACCGGACGACGTCCTCCCATGTGCGAAGACTCTCCGCTTCCGCCGTCGCGGCGACGGTCACGACGAGCAGGATCCACACTTCCACGTGGCGCCCGATTCCCATGGCCAGCCTCGCCCCTTTTGCGCCAGTCGTTCCCCATCGTCTCAGTGCGCCTATCCCAGCTCCCTGTTACGCGCCCGCGGCGGCCGCACGACCAAGACGAGCGCGGCTCCAGCGACGGCGCCAAGCCCACCCCTGTCCTACTCTTGCGGGGAAGCCCCCGCGCCCCGGGCAGGGGGCGCGGGCGTGCTTGCGTCACAGCGTCATGGCCTCCGCACAAGCCTTGAGGCCGTGCAAACGCTCCATGAACTGCTGGGTTGTCAGGTTCAGCGGCTCCGAGGGCGGCTTGTCGCTCATCCGCCAGATAGCGGCCAAGGCCGCCGCGCGCGCATCGTCCCGAGCGTCGGGAAACAGGTCAACCAGCGCGCTTTCGGCGTCTGACGACGTGACGCCGGCCGTGGTGCTCGCTTCGGCGTCTTCCTCGACGTAGTCCAACCACAGCCAAAGCGCCTTGTAGAGCGGCGGTTCGCTCGTGTAGAGCAGGGGGTCCTCATCCCCGGCCCGCGTCGGCGGCGGCTCCGGGGGTGGAGGCTCCGGGGGTGGAGGCTCGGTGTTCGCAGTCACCGAGACGTTCGCGGCCATTCGCTCCAACTCGGAGACGAGCTTCGTGAACGTCCGCTCCGATGCGGGCAGCGGCTCGTCCTCGACCTCGTGAAGGCCTTCGAGTCGCCACAGGGCGCTGACCCACGCCGCGACGAAGCTCTCACCCGCCGCGGCATAGGCGCCGTTCAGCAACTCCCTTGCTCGGGCGGGGCTGAGGTCTCCTCCCTCTCCTCCTCGTCGGCGGCCGCGGCGCAGTTCCGTGTGCAGCCAGAGCATCTTTAGCAGCAACGCGTGTTCGTAGACTGAGCGGCTCAGGGCATCGTGCGGACTCTGCGCGGACATTCCTTGGTTCTCCTCTCGGCCCCGTCCGCAGGGCCTTGCGCGCCGTCTCACGCCATCACTGATGTCTCAGGTCACTTAGCAATCCCCCAACGCGCGGTCCCTCGCCTCTCCCGGGGCGCCCAAGCTCATGCGCTCGCTTTGCGCCTCGACGTCCGTCTCAGACCGCTTCCGTAGGCGACGATCAGTATCGCCGCAGGAATCTGTCCATGATGTCCGCGTAGTCCTTCGCCGTCCAAGGCGACGGGTTGTCCGGCCAGTACCACCTCTGCAGCAGTTCTATGTACTTGGCGTAATCCTGCTTCCGAGCCTCCTCAGGGACGTCCGAAAGCCCGAATCTCTCTTCCGTCATCACCCGCAGTTGATCCCAGGAGATTCGCACCGCGCCTGTGTCCTGTGGTCCTGGCGGCGGGGGGGGAGGTGGCGAGGGGGGCGGCATCTCGTTCCCGATCTCACCGATGACCGTGAACAGGAGGGGCTCTTCGTCCGGTGGCTTGTTCCCGTCGGGTTCGACGCCCTCTTCCACGACGTGACCGTCCATGTCCATGCTTGGGGTAGGCGTCCCAGGGGATGTGGTTCCGTACCATGGGTGTTTCGCCTTGAAGTTGAGCGCCCACCGCGCAAGGCCGGCGTCCGTCCAGTTCACGACCCCCCCGTACCAGCGTTCGAGCACGGCGCACGCGAACAGAGTGTCCGCCGGCGCGTTGTCCCCCACAAACTGGCCCCGGAGAACGTCGAGCACACTCACATTGTCCTGCCAGCCGGTGAGTTTCCGCTTCGGCGCGCTGTGCGGCGCCTGCGGCGGATCGTCCTTCGGCAGGCCTTCCTTGCGGAAGTCCGCCAACACACGGAACAGCATGGGCTCGTCCTTCGGCGGCTTGCGCAACGTTTCGGTTCCCGGTTCCTCTCCCATCTCTGTCCATCCCTCCCTCGACCGCGGCGGGGTTGGCGCGCGGCGTGAGTACTCGCCGCCCGTGCACCCGACGGCGGTGCAGTCTTTGCGCGGCAGAACCGGTCCTCACCTGTAGCGCGTCGCGAGGCCCGTCACTAGACCCATGTAGAACAGCTCGGACCACGGCGTCTCGTCGTCGGAGTCGTTGCGCTTGAGGCGCCGCTCCATCACGGTGCAGTACTTGCTCATGCTGTCTTTATGGCTGGAGTTGGTGTTGCTGAGGTTTGTGAACGCCGCCCACGTCACGTCGCTCAGTTGCGCCCACATCATCCTCGGGGGCGCGGCTCTGCCAGGAGGCGGAGGCGGTTCCACGGGCGGGTCGGTCAAGATGTCGCCGAGTACGCTGAAGAGCAGAGGTTCCTCGTCCGGAGGCCTTTTCCCGGAACCCGTCCATTCCTCCGCTGCCACTGTCGTTCCATCCCTCCCGGCCCCTAGCGAGGGGCCTGCGTGCGTGACAGACAACAGCAATCGCATTCGTGGTTCGTGGTGTGTGACCGTCGTACTCCCGTGACACCACCACCTTGTCGTTCGTCCCGCCGATGATCCCGGCGCGGGAGTTCCCCGTCCATCGCAGGGCTCCTCCCTCCGCGCGCGAGAAGGCCGCCCCGGCGCTTCGGCGAAGGGGAGGCTGCGAGCCTGTTCGCCTGAGCGCCGGTGTTCTGTTCTGTGAGGCGGTTGCGGATGCCCAGCCGGGCGCGTGTTGAGGTCAGCCTTCTCTTCACCGACATCGAGGGAAGCACCCGCCTCTGGCAGGAGGACGAGGCGGCCATGCGCCTCGCCGTCGAGCGTCACGACGCCCTCCTCGCCGAGTCCATCCACGGCAACGGCGGGCACATCGTCAAGCACCTCGGCGACGGCGTGTTCGCCGTCTTCGAACAGCCCGATGAGGCCGTCCGCGCGGCCGCCGACATCCAGCGGGCCCTCGCCGACCACGACTGGCCCACCTCGCTGCCCATCCGCGTCCGCGCCGCCGTTCACACGGGTCCCGCCGACTTGCGCGACGGCGACTACTTCGGGCCCGAGGTGAACCGCTGCGCCCGCCTTCAGGAGATCGGCCACGGAGGCCAGACGCTCGTGACCGCGGGGACCGCCGATCTTCTTGGGCCCCGCGGTGACGTCCAGATCGCGCTCCGCGACCTCGGCGTCCACGCGCTCCGCGACCTCGCCGCTCCGCAGAGGGTTTTCCAACTCGATGCCCCGGGGCTGGAGTCCACCTTTCCCCCGCTGCGCTCCATCGGGTCCTTCCCGAACAATCTGCCGTTTCAACTCACGAGCTTCGTCGGCCGGGGTCCGGAGATCGCGCGCGTCGCCGCCCTGGTCGCTTCCGGTCCCCTGACCACCCTGTTGGGGTGCGGAGGCTGCGGGAAGACCCGGCTCGCCCTCCAGGTCGCGGCCGCGGTCCTCGAGAGCTATCCCGATGGCGCCTGGTTCGTCGAGCTGGCGTCCGTCCTCCCCGGTACGCCTGTCGTCGACGTCATGCTGGACACGGTCGGAGTTCGACCGGCCGGAGCGCAGTCTCCCACAGAGGCCCTCCACGCCTACATCGCGGACAAGCGCTGCCTCTTCGTGGTCGACAACTGCGAGCATCTGGTCGACGACGCCGCGCACGCGCTCGCCGGCGTTCTGCGCGCCGCGCGGGAGGTGCGGGTGCTGGCCACCAGCCGCGAGAGCCTCGGCCTGCCCGAAGAGACCGTCTACCCGGTGCCCGCCCTGAAGACGCCTTCCGACGGGGACGAGAGCCCGTGCGAGTCGGTGGAGCTGTTCCTGGATCGGGCTCGAGCGGCCCGACCGGACGTCGAGTTCTCCGAAAGCGAACAGAGCCTGATCGGCTCCATCTGCACCCACCTCGACGGCATCCCCCTCGCCATCGAACTCGCCGCCGCGCGGGTGTCCACGCTGTCCGTGGCTCAAATCGCCGAGCGCATCTCCGATCGGTTCCGGCTTCTCGCTCGCCGCGCCCGGGGAGTCGCCGAACGCCAAGCGACCCTCCGCGGCGCCATCGACTGGAGCTACGAGCTGCTCTCTCCCGTGGAGAAGGACGCCTTCGCCCTCCTCAGCGTGTTCCCGGGCGACTTCGGCCTTGAGGCCGCCGAAGCGATCCTCGCTCCCGCGTTCGCGGAGGCCGACGTTCTCGACGCTCTCGAAGGCCTGCTGCACAAGTCCGTTCTGGTGGCCGACTACGTCGAAGAGGGCTCACGCTACCGCATGCTCGAGACTCTGCGCGAGTACGCCTCCGAGCGCCTGGCCCCGGAGGACGCCCGCGGCGCTCGCGAGCGGCATCGGGCGTTCTTCACGCGGTGGGCCGAGGCGCGCTGCTCCTCCCCCGTCCCGGACACCCGCGCCCTCGCCGCCGTCCACAGTGAGCACCACAACCTCCGGGCGGCGCTCGACTGGGCGCTCGCCGCCGATCAGGCGGACGAGGCCCTCAGGCTCTGTGCGCGCATCTGGACCTTCTGGCAGGTCCGCGGTTACCTGGCGCTGGGTCGCGCCTACATCGAGCGCGCCCTATCTCTGCCCCCCCCTCCGGGCGGCGCCCAGTTCCGCGGCGACGCGCTCCGCGGCGCCGCCGCCCTCGCCTACGGCCAGGGCGACTACGAAGCCGCAAGGCGCGACTGGTCTGAGGCCGCCGATCTACTCCTCAGCATCGGCGACTCCAGAGGGTTCGCGGCTTGTGTCGGCAATCTCGGCAACTTGGAGTTCATGCAGTGCGACTACCAGGCCGCGGCCGCCCACTACGAGGAAAGCCTCCAGATCCACCGCGAACTCGGCGATCGCAGGCTCGTGGCCACGCACTACTACAACCTCGGGCAGATCGCCTTCCACACCGGCGATGGAGCCGCCGCCAAGGACTACTTCGTCAGCAGCCTCGAGATCATGCGCGAGATCGACCACACCCAGGGCTGCGTGCGGGCGCTCTGCAGCCTCGGGCACATTCGCCGAGAGGAGGGCGACCTCTCGGGCGCCGCGGATCTCTTCGCCCAATCCCGCGCGATCGCGGAGGAGACCGGCGACACGCTTGGACTCGCCCGCGCGCTCAGCAATATGGCCAACCTGGCCACCGATAAGGGCGAGTACGCCGACGCGCTCGCCTGCGGCGAGCGCGCTCTGGCTCTTAGGCGCCAACTCGGGGAGCGCCGCGGCGCGGCCGCGACGTTGGTCATCCTGGGCAGCACGCGCACCACTATGGGCGAACCCGCCGCCGCCCGGCCCTACCTGAGCGAGGCGCTCGACCTCTACCTCGAACTCGCCTACGCCGTCGGAGTCATCGACGCGCTGGAGCCTACGGCAAGATGGCTCGCGCTCATCGGCGACGCCTACCGGGGAGCCGTCTTGGTCGGCGCCGCGCTCGCGCTGCGCGACCGCACCGCCACCAGCCACTCCGGTGGACCTCCGGACAACGAGGTCGGGCGTTGCGCGGAGCAGCTTCGAGAGACCCTCGGCCCCTCGGTCTTCGCCGCCGCCTGCCGAGAGGGCGCGGCCATGACCCTTGAGCAAGCGGCCGA
>CAZCER010000347.1:0-5890 GCA_964497385.1 uncultured Armatimonadia bacterium
GCGACCCGCCCCGCGGGGGTGGCGAGCGTGCGGCGCACGCCGGTGCGCGCTTCGTGGGGTGAGAGTTCGACGCGCGCGTGGACGTTGTGGCCCACGATCCGCGTTCCGTCGCGCGGGTCAACGTACGGCGCCAGGAACAGATCGCCGATCCGCGCCGCGTCGGGCAGCGCGATCCCGTGGCCGGGAACGGGTGTCCGAGCGCCCTCGCTCAGCCCCGCCGGGAGGATGACGTCGATCTCCTTCGGCTCCGCGATCAGCCCGGTTCCTCGGCAGTGCCGGCAACGCCCCGAGCCGTCGTCGCCCTCGCCGAGACACGAAGGGCACCAGCGCTCGGGGCGCGGGAAGCGAAGCGTCAGATGACCGCCGGAGAACGCCTCCGCCGGAATCACGACCGGCCACTCGATGTCGATCTCACTGGTCATTCCGCAGCACCCATCGCAGGGATTCACTCACCAAGTCACCGGGCACCGCCGCGCTCACGCTCGCGCCCGCCATGCCCGCGTTCAACCCGACCACCACTCCGGCCGACGTCGCCAGCGGGCCTCCCGAGTAGCCTTCCTCGAGAGGGGCCGAGTGCTCCACCAGGAGGACGCGTCCGCTTGGGTCGCGCTGGAGGCGCGTGACCGACCCGCGGGAGAACGCGGGCGCGGGGCCCTGGGCGCCCGTCGCGAGCGAGGACCCCAGCGGAAACCCGACGGCGTACACGTCGGCGGTCTCCGTCACATCGAGCGAGCCGCCCACCGTGAGAGGGATCAGCGGCTGGTCGGGCGTCACTCGGAGGATCGCGAGGTCGCGCGCGATCGTCTCCAGGCTCACCTGGCCCTCGTCCGTTGTGGGCGGACGCGGCGAGCAGTCGAGGAGCGTGGCCTCGAGCATCCGCCCCGCGGCCGTGCCGCTGTTCAGGAACACGCCGATCCGGCCCACCGCGCCGTAGTTCACGACATGGGCGTTGGTCGCGATCAGGCCGTCCTCCGTCAGCACCACGCCGGCCCCCTCGCCAAGCCAGCCGTCGCCCTGATCGGTCACCACGAAGACCGTCCCCGCCATCAGGCGGTAGCGGACTTCCTCGGGCAAGGCGCCGCCCGAGCCGACCGCCGGCGGCGCGGCGGGCTCCGCCGGCGCAGGCGGCGGAGCGGCCGCGTCCGAATCGGCCGCCGGGGGCGGAGGCTCGAAGTCGGAGAGGCGCGAGTCGACGGCGCTCATCATCTCCCCGACGCGCTCGCCTCCGGGCAGTTGCCGGCCGGCCCATTCGTCGGCGGAGCGCAGGGCGCGGGGCGCCCAGAAGGCTCCGTACGCGACGGTCGCGAGGAAGACAAGGAGCGGGACTTGCACAAGGACCTGAAACGCGGGTACGGCCACGGCCCACTCTCGGCGCGGCTCCCGGCGGATGCGAGACGCGGCGCGGGCGGCGCCGGCCGCGTGGATCGCGGCCGCGACGTTGGTGAGGAGCGGCGCCACCCACCAGGTAAGAGCGATCGCCACCCCGGCTCCGACATGGCCGCAGTACGCCTGGCCCGCGCCGGGGAAGAGGGCGCTCAGAACCGCCGCCGCCCAAGGCTCAGGGGCGGGCCGAGGATCGTCGGGCATGGCGGGGGCGACCCGACCGGGCAGGGCGTACGGGTCCGACGCGGGTCCGACGGCGGCCTCTTCGGGCTGGGCGGGGGGGAGCGAGGCGCGCGGCGGCTCGTCCGAGGCCGCCGATGCGCCGCAGTGCGGGCACTCGGCGGCGGTCGGAAGAAGCGACCGACCGCACTGAGAGCACCTACCGCCCATGTCCGCCTCCCTGACCGCGGCCCGCAACAGGCGCGGGGAGGGCCCTCCCCGCGCGCTCAGAATACCACGCCACGACCTTCGGTCCGAGGAGGAGCCCGCCGATGAGCCACTCATACCCCATCGTCGCCCTGGTCGCGGCCGGGTTACTGCTTTCGGCGGTTCACCAAGGTTCCCTCGCCCAAGACCCGCCTGCGGACGACTCTCTCGAGGCGCTGTGGCGGGAAACCCTCCGACGGGACGCCGAACCGGGGCCGCGCGACGCCGCCGGCGAGGCGTCTCTCGCCCTCGCGAAGCTTCACCTGGAGCGCGCGGCCCGCATCCGAGGCGGGGAGACCCACGACTACGAGATCACGCTTGAGGGCGAGGTCGAGGGCGCGCGCGAGGCGCTGCGGTGGTTGGACGAGGGACGTCCGCCCCACGAGGGCGTGACCGGTGAAAACCTGATCTTCGCCTATGAGACCGCGAACGACCACTCCGTTCAGCCGTTCTTCCTCTACGTGCCCGAGGGGCATCAGTCGGACGCGCCCACGCCTCTCGTCGTCTACCTCCACGGGTGGCTTCCGGAAACCAGCAAGCTCTGCCCCTGGCTCATGCTCCCGGAGATGACGCCGGCGCTTCAGGAGCGCGGCTGGCTCTTCCTCCAGCCGCACGGACGCCGCAACATGGACTTCCAGGGCGTGGGCGAAGTGGACGTGCTGCAGGCGATCGAGGAGGTCTCGAAACTCTACTCGGTCGACCCCGAGCGCATCTACCTGGCGGGAAACTCCATGGGCGGATACGGCGCCTACTGCATCGCGGCCCACCACCCCGGCCGCTTCGCCGCGCTCTCCGCGGCCTCGGCCCAGTCCGACTACTACACCTGGTACGGGATCGAACGCGACGCCCAGCCGGTGTTCAAGCAAGCCATGTACGGCATGTCGAACCCCGTCGACCTCATGGGCAACCTGACGCGGATGCCTGTCCACATCGAGCACGGGGAGTGGGACTACATCGTGCCGACCGAACACGCCCACATCGCGGCGGCGCGCCTCACCGAACTCGGTGCGCCGCCGAGCCTCCACATCGAGCCCGAGGGGCCGCACGAGATATACCTTGAGCCCGAGTACTTCGAGCGCGTGCTGGCCTTCCTCGCGGACCACACGCGGGCCGCCGCTCCGGCCGAGATCTCGTACACGACCTACACGCTCGACAGTCCCGGCGCCTACTGGGCTCGAGTGGTCCAGATCGCCGACTGGGGTCTCCCCGCGAGCTTCCGCGCGAAGGCCTCGGCGGGCCGGATCGAGGCGACGTGCACGAACGTCGCGGCGATGGAGTTCGACATGGCCCCGCAGCTTGGCGAGGGAGACGCTGTGACCGTGGTCGTGAACGGACAGACTGTCTACGAAGGCGAGCGCCCCGCGACGGGGCCGCTGCGCGCGCCGCTCGACGGCTACGCCCCGGGCGTGTTGGAGAAGCGGCCGGGGCTCTGCGGGCCCATCCGCGCCGTCTTCGACGAGCCGTGCCTCGTCGTGCATCCGGACGGCCTGGGAGGGGCTCGACACCCCCTCGTCACGGCGTTCGCCGGGGAGTGGTGGACAATGACCGAGGGGCTTCCCTTCGTGGCCGAGCAGAGCGCGGAGGCGTGGCCGGCGGAGTGGGCGCTGCCTGCGGGCGCGGTGACTCCCGAGATCGCGGCGGAGCGCAACCTGGTGCTCTTCGGGCGACCGGAGGAGAACGCGTATCTCGCGTCCATCGCCGACCGGCTGCCCGTGGAGTTCATCGACGGGGGCTGTCGCCTGAACGGCGTCGACTACACGGGCGGCGATGCGGGGCTCTGGTTCTGCCACCCGAACCCCGCGGCGCCGGACAGACTCATCCTCAGCGTCTCCGGCGCCCAGTGGGGCGGCGGCTACTCCTTGATCACACGGTACGCGCACCGGTATGATCTGCTGCCGGACTTCATCGTCTTCGACGCCGCGAAGGACGCCGCCGGCTACGGCGAGGACGACATGAACCCCTATCGAGCGGCCGGGTTCTTCGATGCGTCGTGGCGTTTCGGCAGGATCGAACACGGTGAGGCCGGGTGGTTTGACGCGGACTGAGACGATTCGCCCACCCGGACATTGGGACACGGAGGCACGACTCTCTTGGAGCGAACACTCGTAATGGTGAAGCCCGACGCCGTTCGCGACGGGCATGTCGGGGAGATCGTGTCGGTCTATGAGGCGAACAGCCTCTCGCTCGTGGCCGCCAAGGTGGACCGCCTCACGCGGGAGCGTGCGGCCGAGTTCTACGCCGAGCACGACGGCAAGGCGTTCTTTTCGGCGCTCCTCGACTACATGACGAGCGGCGACATCCTCGTGCTGGCATTGGCCGGCGAGAACGCGATCGCTCGGGTGCGCGAGATCCACGGGGCGACGAACCCGCCGGATGCGGCGGAGGGCACCATTCGAGCCCGGTTCGGGATCGACAACACCCGGAACGCCGTGCACGCATCGGCGAACGCGGCGGACGCCGCGCGGGAACTCGGTTTCCACTTCTCCGAACTCAGCTAGCCCGTGTGCGCCGAGAACTCAGTCGGCCTCTGAGGCGCGTCGTAGAGCTTCTGGCGTCGGAGGGCGTCCTCGACGTCCTCTTCGGCGAGGATCCCCATCTCGACCAGCGCCTCTCCGAGGCGGCAGTGCATCGGGCCCTGCACGGCCAGCGCTCGGGCCAACTCCTGCGGCGTGATTCGCCCCGAGGCGAGCAGCATCTGACCAAACAGCGGGTGCAGCGGTCGGGGTGCGTCGTTCCCCATCCTTCTCATCCTCCCGGCGCTCTTGCGCTCCAGACGGGCGGCGCGTCGGCCGCCCCTACGTTCCTGCCCAAGCTCCCATGCCACTGCACATTCGGACGATCTCACCGTCCCCCTTCAGCGACTGCGCACGACGCGGAAGCGGGGAATGGAGTGAGCCTCTGCGAATGAGGGCCCGCTTTGCCGTTGGGGGCGAGCGAGACGCGAGGTGGACGGCCACGCCAAAGCGGCGCGCTGGACCAAGACGTTCGGGTCCGCGACCGAGCGCTGCTGGTGGCGCGTGTCGGGCCAGTTCATGCGCGATTCGGGCGATACGTGGATCCCCGACTGCCTCGCGAGCTACGTCGCCGCGGGCATTCCGTAGATCGGAGGACGCAATCCGCCAGCGAGGCCGGGCGGGCGCCCGGCCTCGCCCGTTGTCCGGGCGTAACACGAACTCCACGACATCTCCACGCGTCCTCCGTACGACCGCGACCCGCCGCGCCGATAACCCTATGGGGCAGGTAGTGGAACAACCTACGGAGGGAGTGACGGATGTCAGGCATCAGCGGCATCACGGGTCAGAGTTCTCTGCTCGAGCAGCTTCAGCAGGTCGCGAGGAACAAGGGCGCCGCGAGCGGGTCGGAGACGCAGGCGGCTCAGGCGACCCAGACGACCGGCATCGATCTGGCGGGCATCGACGGACTGCGCGACCAGGTCCAGACGGCGGTCGAGGAGGCCATCACGAACTACGAGGGCGCGAGCGGCTCGGAGCTGATGACGAAGATCGAGGAAGCCGTCAGCGCGGTGCTCGAGGAGAGCGGGGTCGACGCCGAGGAGTTCAAGGCTCAGTTCGCCGAGATGCGGTCCGAGATGTCGGCCGCCATGCAGGGCGCGGCCGCGCAGGCGGGGCCTCCCGTCGGAGGCCCCCCTCCGGGCCCGCCGCCTGGCGGCCCGCCGCCCGGTGGGGGAGGCCCCGCCGGTGAGACCGAGGAGGTCGAGTCCATCGACGCCTCGACCACCAACCTGACGACCGACTCCCCCACCGGGACCACGGAGACCGGCGAGACCACCACGGCGCTCTCGACCGACGATGAAGTGGTCGACACGCTCGAGGAGTACTACGAGGAGCTGCTCGAGTACATGATCGAAAGCGGCGGGACCACGGACCAGACCCAGGTGAAGTGGCTCGCGAACCTCGCGACCACCATGCTCTTCGGGCCCGCGATCGACCGGTACGCCTAGCTCGGTGGGAACGGCGCGCGCTCACCACGGGCTGGAGGCCCTGCCCAGCCCCGAGCCTGTGGTGGGCGCAGCCGCCGACCGGGCACGGGTGGGCTAACTCGGCATCTCGTCGACCCTCCC
>CAZCER010000348.1:0-4328 GCA_964497385.1 uncultured Armatimonadia bacterium
TACGGCGACAAAGGCGGAGCGCACTGGCCCTCCAACGAACTCGTCTCCTCGAACCCGAAGACCCGACAACTCGTCGATACGCGCCTCACGCTCGCGGACCGCGCCGCGCCGCACGCACGTGAGTGCATGGCCTTCGCGGAGGCGATCGCGAAGGGCAAGCCGTCTCCGGTTCCGCCCGAGCAGTCGCTCGACGTCATCGGGGTCCTCGAAGCCCTCTATCGCAGTGCCGAGACCGGGCGCGAGGTGCGGCTGTAGGACTCGCCCTCCGGCCATCGCCAGACGCCCAGCCAGTGGCGCTTCGGGCCCCCGCTCGCCCTCGATACTCGGCGACACACCCCGTCGCCGAACTCGGGGTGAGCGGGGTGCGGAGCGCGGGCGTCCTTGCCCGCATGTGGCCTGCCCTCGCTCGGGTAGCCGGACCGTCCCCGGTCCGGGCCGATTCGGTACCGCGCTCGATCCCGGCCCCAGACCGTTCACCCCGAGTAGGTCGGCGCGGGGCGGGTGCGCGACAGGGCGGCCCGGTCTGCCGCCGACCGTATCGAGGGGCCGTCGAGCCATTCCCGCGCCGTGCCCCGCCCGCGCCTCGGTACTCGGCAGCATAGCCCGCTGCCGGGCGCGGACACCGACAGCCGGGGCGACTGGGCCACGTACCCAGGTGGGCGCCGCGTCCGCGCGCTCTGTGTGGGCGACCCGTCCCTGGGTCGCAGGTACGCTGCACCGCATCCCGTCCTGTCTCCAGCCGCTCACCCCGAGTAGCCGGCGGGGTGTTGGCCGGCGTATCGAGGGGCCGCGCAGCCAGTGGCGTCTCGGGTCCCGCTCGCCCCTCGGTACTCGGCGACACACCCCATCGCCGAACTCGGGGTGAGCGGGGTGCGGAGCGCGGGCATCCCTGCCCGCCCATGCCTTCCCCCGAATCCTCGCCCCGTTGCAGGTATCCGCGCGCGTCCGCGAAACCTCGCCTACCAGGCACCGACAGCACCCAACGACGGAAAGGACGCATGACGGATGGCGGAGACGCTGAAGGTCGGCATCATCGGAGTAGGCGGGATCGCCGGCGCGCACTTCCCCGGCTGGGCCGAGAGCCCGATCGCGGAGGTCGTGGCGCTCGCGGATGTGAGCAAGGACGCGCTCGAGAGAGTAGGCAAGGAGCGCGGCGTCGAGCGGCTCTACGCCGACCCGATGGAACTCATCAAGCAGAAGGATCTCGACATCATCGATGTCTGCACCCCGAACATGTATCACTGTCCGCTGACGATCGCGGCGCTCGAGGCGGGCAAGAACGTGATCTGCGAGAAGCCGCTCGCCCCGACGCCCGATGAGATCCGGAAGATGATCAAGGCGCGCGACAAGAGCGGGAAGCTTCTCATGACCGCGCAGCACTTCCGCTTCCAAGGCTCCTCCAAGTCCCTTAAGGCCGAGATCGAGGGCGGGGCGCTCGGGAACGTCTACCATGCGCGCTCGTGGATGCTCCGGCGCTCCGGCGCGCCCACGCGGCCCGGCTTCATCGAGAAGCGCCACTCCGGCGGCGGTCCCTGCATCGACATCGGCGTCCACATCCTCGACCTCACCCTCTGGATGATGGGCAACCCGAAGCCGGTCACGGTCTCCGGCGTCACCAAGGACATCCTCGCCCACCAGAAGGGCGCATTCAGCGTGTGGGGCGGCCCGATCCCGAAGACCTACGATGTCGAGGAGTTCGCGAGCGGCTTCGTCCGCTTCGAGAACGGGGCGACGCTCGTGCTCGAGGTGAGCTGGCTTCTGCACCACAAGACCGAGAGTGAAGACATGCAGATGTGGCTCTACGGAGACAAGGGCGGCTCGCACTGGCCCTCCAATGAACTCCTCTCCGCGAACCTCAAGACCAAGCAGCTCATGAACACGCAGCTCACCCTCGCCGAGCGGGGCGCGCCGCACGCCAAGGAGTGCATGGCTTTCGCCGAGGCCGTCGCCAAGGGCAAGCCCTCGCCCGTCCCGGCGGAGCAGTCGCTCGACGTCATCACGATTCTGGATGGCCTCTACCGCAGCGCCGCCTCGGGGCGCGTGGTGGTGCTGTAGGGCGCAATTTGTTGTCGTGTTCCGCTCGTATGGCGGGGCCGCATGGATGGGGCCCGCGACGGAGGAGCGGTAAGGCGTCCATCCGGCCCACCACGGTTGCGCGCGTCGCGGCCGGCTTCGTGTGGGCCGGATGGGGCCCCCGGCTCCTTCGTCGCCGCGCCCCATCCGGCCCCTCCATCACTCCCCCACGGCCCCTCCATCACGCCCTGCTGCGTCCCTCACATCCACCTGTCCGCGAAGTCGAGATACTGGCGCCAGTCGTACTCGCTCATCTCGTGCTTGCCGGTGCGGAGATGGTAGCCGATGGAGCCCTGGACCGGCGTGTCCGCCGGGGGCGTCTCGAGAGTCGGGAGACCCTCCAGGCCAAGGAGTTTGTACACCGGGTCGGCGCCCACGCAGGAGAGGAACTCGCCGCGCGGGTCGGCCCAGAGGTCCTCGGTGGCGCTCGCCACGTACACGGGACGCGGAGCGATCAGGGCGAGGAGCATGTGCTGATCCACAGGCAGCGCGTCCTCGCGCGCGTTGTACTGGTTGAAGTTGTCGCAGAACCAGTGCGGGAACACGGTGTTGATGCGCTCGACCGTCTCGCCGATCGCGCGCCTGGAGAGCGCCGCGCCGCCGCAGCCGGAGTTGTTGCTGATGACGAGGGCGAAGCGCGAGTCCACCGCGCCGGCCCAGAGCGCGGTCTTCCCGAGACGCGAGTGCCCAATGACGGCCGTGCGCGCGGCGTCGACGTCTCCGTCCCGCTCGAGGTAGTCGAGCACCCGGCTGAGGCCCCAGGCCCATGCGGCGATGGAGCCCCACTCGTCCTTGGCGGGCTTCGTCTGGCCGGCGCCATAGTAGAGCGGCTGGATGCCGTTCGCGAATCCGTCGTCGAAGTCGGGGTCGATGTCCCCGTAGTAGACCGTGCCGAGCGCGTAGCCTCGATCGAGGATGAGATCCACCGGCCAGTTCGAGGCCTGCTGCCCTCGCGACGCATCCGTGGCCCGGTTGCCCTCCGACCCCACCTCGCGGTCGAAGACCCAGTTCTCGGTGATCTTGATGGCCGGATCGGGGTGAATGACCTGGTTGCCGCGGAAGTTGAGCCCTAAGAAGACCGGGGCGGCGCCCTCGACCTGGTTCGGGATGTAAAGCAGCAACTCGAAGCACGCCTCATGCGGGTCGCCGGTGGGGAAGACGGAGACCTGCTTGCGCGTGGCCTTGCCGCCGAGGGCGTTCGGGTCCTCGTCCCACACGCGGAAGGCGAGCCCCTTCGGAGGAGCGGGCGCGCGGCCGTAGACCTGCGTCTCGAACAGCTCGAGGATCTCGGGCCTGCGCTCGTCGAGCCACATCTCCGCATCGGTCACGGGCGTCCCGTCGAGCATGATGAGGGGATCGGGCAGCGTGTACGGGGGGATCTTCGCCTCATCGTAGTTCACGGGCGGCAGGTCGGCGAGAGCGTGGGTCGCGAGGGCGGCGAGCATGAGAGCAACGGCGGTCCCCAGGATCTCCTGCGGCATAGAGGTGGGCTCCTCCCAGGCTATGAAGTCGCATCCGTACGACAACCGAGTCCACGCTGTTGGTTCCCGATGCGCGGCCGGTCGCCTGCTCCGACTCCGGGCGAATGCCCGCGCGCGGAACAACCGGAGGTGTTCGCGATGCTATGGCTCCTGAGTGCGGCCATGCTCTTCGCGCAGGCGGGCGAGCGGCTGGTCTTCGAGGCGGAGGACGTCTCGGAGCCCGCCGAGGCGTGGCTCGCCGATCAGTTCACCGAGGACCACTGGAACCTGTGGGGCACGGACAGCGACGCGGAACTCAAGTGGTCGGGCGGGGTGACGCTCCAGTCGCCCAGGGTGATGGAGGACCGCGCGACTCCCGAGGAGGGCGCGCCGGTGCTGCACACGCGCATCGAGGGCATCCCCGCGGGAACGTACGGCGTGGAGGTCAAGCTCGGGCGCGCGCTCGCCGTATCGCTCGACGGTGAGACGTGGACGGACCTCTCGAAGACGCGCGGCTTCGTCGGCAAGTTCGAGATCACCGACGGGACGTTTGACCTGTGGGTGGACGACCGTTTCGCGGCGGAGGAGAACCCCGGCTCCTCGTACTACGACTGCCTCATCTTCCGTCGGAACGCGGATCCGAAGCCCAAGGTCACCGGCTGGGCCAAGGAGCGCGTGACCGAGCCGATGGGGAGAGCGCTGATTGCCCGACCTCTCGAGAACGGCGGCGTGTACGTAGGGTGGCGCCTGCTCCGCGAAGACCCGTCGGGAGTCGCGTTCCACGTCTACCGCTCG
>CAZCER010000348.1:4338-5874 GCA_964497385.1 uncultured Armatimonadia bacterium
CCGGCTGACGGACGAGCCCATCGCGGCGACCACGGACTTCGTGGACCGAGACCCGGCGGCGGGGCCCGACCTCTCCTACTTCGTGAGGCCGGTGGTAGGCGCGACAGAGGGTGAGCCTTCGAACGTCGCCCTCGTCCGGCCGGGCGAGGAGGCCAAGCCCTACATCAGCCTGAAGCTCGATGGCGAGCACGAGTTCCAGAAGGCGGCGATCGCCGACCTCGACGGCGACGGCGCGTATGACTTCGTGCTCAAGCAGCCGAACGAGAACATCGATCCGTATGAGCACTACTGGACCCCGAGCCCGGACACCTACAAGCTCGAGGCCTACCTCGGTGACGGAGCGCTCCTCTGGCGGAAGGACCTCGGCTGGTCGATCGAGCGCGGCATCTGGTACTCGCCGTATCTCGCCTACGATCTCGATGGCGACGGGCGCGCCGAGGTGGCCGTCAAGACGGGCGAGGGCGATCCGCGCGACGCGGACGGCCGTGTGCAGGAGGGCCCCGAGTGGCTCTCGATCTGGGACGGGATGACGGGTGAGGAGGTTTCCCGCGCGCCCTGGCCCTCGCGGGATGACCTCGGAGGCTACAACTACGCCTCACGGAACCAGCTCGGGATCGCCTATCTGGACGGCAAGACCCCGTGCCTCCTCGTCGAGCGCGGCACGTATCGCACGATCAAGCTCACGGCCTACCAGTTCCACGACCGGAGGCTGGAGGAACTCTGGACATGGACGAGTGAGGAGGAGGCCGTCGCCTACGGCGGCCAGGGCGCGCACTTCATGCACGCGGCCGATGTGGACGCGGACGGACGCGATGAGGTCATCCTGGGGTCGTGCGTGATCGATGACAACGGGAACGGCCTCTGGTCGACGGTGCTCGGTCACCCGGACCACTGCTATGTGGGCGACATCGATCCCTCACACGCCGGCCTCGAGATCTACTACGGCATCGAGCCCGGCGGCGACCGCAACAAGGTCTGTCTGGTGGGCGCGGCGACGGGCGAAGTCCTGTGGGGCGTTCAGGAGCGGACGTGGCATGTGCACAACTCGGGACTTTGCTCGGACTTCATGGCTGAGCACCCCGGCATGGAATGCTACAGCGGCGAGAAGGAGATGCCGGAAGGCGCTCCGCATCGTTGGCTGCACACCGCCGCGGGCGAACTGCTCGCTCGCGAAGACACATGGGACGTGGGCCTCAGCCCCAGGGCCGCCTACTGGGACGCGGATCCCCACCGCGAACTCCTGCTGGGCAAACGCGTGGTCCGGTATCCGAACGAGACGATCTTCGAGGGCATTGAGGGCGACCAGATCGCCTGGGCCGACATCCTGGGTGACTGGCGGGAGGAGATCGTCACCACCGTTGCCGGCGAACTCCGCGTCTACACCACGACGATCCCCGCTACCGACCGCCGCCCATGCCTGATGCGGGATCCGATCTACCGGCTCGACGTGGCGCATCTCGCGATGGGCTACGCCCAGCCGCCGATGGTGACGGAGTGCATCCCTCCCGGGTAGCCGGACCGTCCCCGGTCCGGGCC